>NZ_JBLKBZ010000026.1:0-48469 GCF_047530935.1 Enterobacter sp. 03-F-07-AD-ECC
AAATTATAATACACGAGAAAAATAAAGCGACACTTAGAAATATTTAGTAATATTTTTACCCATTTAATTACATTTATTATTGAACTTAAACCCCCTCTCCTGGAATAGTATCGACGCTGTAGTTGCGGAGCGTGATTACATATATTCATATAAATTATCTCTAAAGGGAATATATAATGAAAAGAAAAGTATTGGCCATTCTTGTACCCGCGTTATTAATGGCTGGCGCAGCAAATGCCGCTGAGATTTATAACAAAGACGGTAATAAACTTGATTTCTATGGAAAGATGGTTGGTGAACGCATCTGGTCCAACACTGATGAAAGCAACAGTGAAAATGAAGATACGTCATATGCCCGTTTTGGCGTAAAAGGCGAAACGCAAATTAATAGTCAACTGACCGGTTACGGCCAGTTTGAATACAACATTGAAGCCAGCAAGCCTGAAGGTGAGCAGGACGAAAGTACACGTCTGGCCTTTGCGGGTCTGAAATTCGCAGACTACGGTTCATTCGATTATGGCCGCAATTACGGCGTGGCTTATGACGGCGCGGCGTATACCGATATGCTGGTTGAATGGGGTGGCGACTCATGGGCTGCCACAGATAACTTTATGACTCAGCGTACCAATGGCGTTGCGACCTACCGTAACACCGATTTCTTCGGTATGGTTGAAGGTCTTAACTTTGCTGTTCAGTACCAGGGTAAAAACGATAACCGCAATGAATTCAAAGCAAATGGTGATGGTTACAGCATGTCTGTGAATTATAACCTTGATGGCTTTGGTTTCGTTGGCGTCTACGGTAAATCCGATCGTACCGATGAGCAATCTGCTGACGGTTATGGCGATACGGCGGAAGTTTGGTCTCTGTCTGCTAAATATGATGCAAACAACGTTTATGCTGCGGTGATGTACGGTGAAACCCGTAATATGACTAAAGTTGGATATAACGCCTTCGCCAATAAGACCCAAAACGTTGAAGCCGTTGTTCAGTATCAATTCGACTTTGGTCTGCGTCCATCCCTGGGCTACGTATATTCACAGGGTAAAGATCTGTATGCCCGTAATGGCTATAAAGGCGTTGATGCTGACCGCGTAAATTATATTGAAGTGGGTACCTGGTACTACTTCAATAAAAACATGAACGTTTATACTGCCTATAAATTTAACCTGCTGGACGAAGAAGACGGTGCCATCACTGGCAACGCAACTGACGATCAGTTCGCGATGGGTATTGTTTACCAGTTCTAATCCCCCAAAACACCAAAGGCCGCAATCGCGGCCTTTTTTTATTCCTGCGCGCTCTATTACGGTGCTTCCTGCAACGCCACCCGAATGAACCCGTTGTTCTGCGCAAGCAACTCATGCGCTTTCCATGCATCCAGCCCGGTCAGCACCATCAGCACCGCCGTTTTGCAGTTATGGTTACAGCTCTCCAGCGCGGCTTTTGCTACCGCTCGGGTGCATCCCCCCGCTTCCATCACTATCGCGATTTGCCGTTCAGCCCACTGGATGCTGCTCGCCTCCAGATCCACGCGCAGGTTGCTGTAAACCCGCCCGGTGCGGACGGCCAGCCCGGTGGTCACCATAGAGAGGATCATTTTCTGCGCAATGGCCGCTTTGGTATTCAGATACCCGGCAACCACATCCGGGCCCAGCTCTGGCGCAATCACCATACTTGCCAGCTGCGCCGCTTCGCTTTGCGCATTATCGGTAATCACCGCCACCGGTGAACCGAGCGACCACGCATGCCGCATGGCGCCCCAGACCCACGGCGTTTTTCCGCTTACGGTGACCGCCAGCATCATATCGTGCTCGCCAAAGTTAATCGCCTGCAGGTCGGCAACGCCGCGCTCGTAGCTTGTCGCATCGTCGTCCGCCGTGATGGCCATCACCGGGGTTTTACCCGGGGCATACTCATCCGCCGCCTGTTTCGCCACACAGCCGGACGGCCCCGCGCCAACCATAACCAGACGCCCCCCGTGGCTCAGGGTCGCGGCGGCGTTATCCACCACACGGGCAATAATGGGTAAAAAAGGGGTGATTGCAGCGGAGATAAGTGCATCATTCTGGTGAATGACTTTCAGCATGTCCAGCGTGGACAATCTATCGATATTCATCGTGCTGGCGTGCCGTCTTTCCTTGACCGAACCGGTAAGCATAATGCTCATAAACAGCCTCCTTATTATGAGTACCCACACACTATAAAGTGTTTTATATGGATGACATGCGAGGAGGGTCACGAAAAGCGGAGCAAATGCATGCTTTTACACAGCTTTAAGAAAAGCGCGTCATCGGCGATAATTACCCCTTTCTTCTTCATCGCGGAGTGTTGATGAGCGATTTGCAGCCCTTTCCCCAGACGCGCAAGCGCCCCATGAAACTGAACACGCTGGTCACGTTGATGGTGTGCGCGATCATCGCCTCTGTGCTGCTGCTGGTCTTTGCGCTCTATTCAGTGCAGATCACCCGGGCAACCCGCGATGACGTCAAGGATACGGCGCTGGGCATTGCCCGAACGCTGGCGAACAGCCCGGAGATCCAGCGTGGCCTGATGCAACCGCCGCAGGCCGATATCATCCAGCCCATCGCCCAGGGCGTTACAAAACGCAACGACCTGCTGCTGACCGTGGTCACCGACATGCGCGGTATTCGCTATTCGCACCCGAACGAAGCGCTGATTGGCCTGCATTTTATCGGCGACGATCTGAACCCGGCGCTGGAAGGGAAAGAGAACGTCTCCGTTAACCGGGGCGCGCTCGCGGAAGCCCTTCGCGTATTTACGCCCGTGTATGACAGCCAGCACGAGCAGATCGGCGTGGTGGTGGTCGGCATCTCGCTTAAAAAAGTAGAAGACCAGATCGCCCGCGGGCGACTTAACGCCGTCTGGACTATTTTGTTCAGTATCTTTATGAGCTCCATGGCGATCTGGGGACTGGTTCGCGTTCTGAAACGCATCCTGTTCGGGCTGGAGCCGTATGAAATCTCCGCGCTGTTTGAACAACGTCAGGCGATGCTGCAGTCGCTGCGCGAAGGAGTGTTAGCGGTCGATATTCATGGCCGCGTGACGATGATAAACCACACCGCCAGAGAGATATTGCTCCTGCCCTCCGGCAAGCAGACCGAAAACGCCAGCGCGCCCCTGCTGGCCAGCCTGCGTGAGGTGTCAAAGACAGGCATCGCGCGTCAGGATCAGGAGATCAGCTGCAACGGACGGCTGCTGCTGTGCAACATGGTGCCGGTGAAAAGCCAGGAGCGGGTGATAGGCGCCATCACCACCTTCCGCGACAAAACCGAAATCAGCCAGCTGATGCAGCGCATCGACGGCATGGTGAATTACGTCGACGCCCTGCGCGCCCACACGCACGAGTTTATGAACAAACTGCACGTGATCCTGGGCCTGCTGCATATCAAGCGCTACGACAAACTGGAAGAGTACATCCTGCAGACAGCGCACAATTATCAGACTGACATTGGCACCATCCAGAGCAAGGTGAAATCCCCGGTGATTGCCGGGTTCCTGCTGGGTAAAATCAACCGGGCGAAAGAAGCGGGGATCACCCTCACCCTGGCGGATGAGTGCCAGATACCGGATACCGCCAACGAAGAGCAGGTCGCGGTGCTGGTCACCGTGCTCGGTAATTTGATTGAAAACGCACTGGACGCGATGGAGGGCCAGCCGGAAGGCGAAATCACCCTGCTGCTGCACTATCAGAATGGCTGGCTCAGCTGTGAAGTCAGCGATGACGGCCCGGGAATTGATCCCGCCCAGCTGGAGACTATTTTTACTAAAGGCTTCTCAACAAAAGGTGAAAACCGGGGCGTTGGGCTGTTCCTTGCCCGCCAGCAAATTCAGAACCTGGGCGGTGATATCACCGTCGAATCTGAACCTGGCGTATTTACCCAATTTTTTGTTCACATCCCCTGGGATAGCGAGAGGAATATCGCGTGATAAATGTATTAATTGTCGATGATGACGCCATGGTAGCCGACCTCAACCGTCTGTATGTTAACCGTGTTGAAGGTTTTAGCTGCTGCGGCGTCGCCTCCACGCTGAACCAGGCCGAGGCCGTTATTAACAACCCTGCCCAGCCGGTTGATCTGGTGCTGCTGGATGTCTACATGCAGCAGGATAACGGGCTGGATCTGCTGCCGGTGATCCGCGCCTCCGGTCGCCCAATCGATGTCATTATGATCTCTTCGGCTGCGGACGCCGCGACAATCCAGACCTCTATCCATTACGGCGTGGTGGATTATCTGATTAAACCGTTCCAGTTCCCGCGCTTTGAAGAGGCGCTGAACGGCTGGAAGGCAAAGCACAGCCTGATGGGCTCGCACCAGTATTATGAGCAGGCGGACGTCGACAGGCTGATCCACGGCGGGGCGCCGGAGCTGGCAGACAGCAAAAAGCTGCCAAAAGGGTTAACGCCGCAAACGCTGCGCACCATCTGCCAGTGGATTGACGCTCACCCGGAGACCGAGTTTTCCACCGATGACCTGGCCAGTGCAGTGAATATCTCGCGCGTCTCCTGCCGCAAATATCTGATCTGGCTGGCGCAAATCAATATTCTATTCACCAGCATTCACTACGGCGCTACCGGGCGCCCGGTATATCGTTACCGTCTCCAGCCCGAGCAGACAGGCCTGCTCAAACAGTACTGTCAGTAATGCGGTAACTATTATCCAGTAAAGTAAAGCGGAAGTGGTGCGCTGAAGAGAGCACCACTTCTTTTGTTTTGGTCACAAAGATCGCTTCAATATCAGGACGCGCACGCAGCACCGCGCAGCCCTTCTCCACGCCCATGCCGTACATCAGCGTGGTCCAGATATCCCCGTCGATGGAATCGTTTGAAATGATGGTCACGCTGTCCAGTTCGTTATCCAGAGGATACCCGGTACGCGGGTCCAGGATGTGGTGATAGCGCCTGCCGTTTTGTTCAAAGTAGCGTTCATAGGTTCCCGACGTCACCACGGAGCGATTCTCTACCGTCATCGCGCCGATCAGCTCATCACCCGCAAACGGTTTTTTAAGCCCCACGCTCCAGCCCCCCTCCGGCGAGCCCAGCGTCTGGATATTGCCCCCAAGGTTGATCAGCCCAAGTTCAGCGCCCTCTTTGCGCAGATAATCCCGCACCCTGTCGGCGATATAGCCTTTGGCGATGGCGCCCAGGTCGATCTCCATCCCTTTTTGGGTCAAAAAGACGCTACTGCTGGCCTCGTCCAGCACCACATCCTCAGGACGGGTAATCGCCAGCAAGGCGGCGATGTCTTCGGCGGGCGGCACGCTGTCGCCGCGAAAGCCGATTTTCCACCGTTTCACCAGCGGGCCAATCGCCAGGTTAAACGCGCTGTCCTTGAGCAGGCTCGCCGCTTTTGCGCAGCGGATCAGCTCGAACACCGGACGGCTGACGCTGACGGGCCGCTGCCCCGCCGCATGGTTGATTTCCATAACTTCAGAGTGCGCGCGGTTAACGGTAAGCAGATCTTCGTACTGTTTGATCAGGCGAAACACGCGGGAGGCGAGGGCTTCGTCATGGGAAAAGAGTTTGAGGAGAATGGGCGATCCCATCAGGACGGCGGAATAACTGTAAACGCGATGGTCATCAGGCATAGCATGAGTCCTCAGATGTAGCCCCGGCAAGCACCGCGCCGCCGGGGAAAATGCCGGATAACGCTGCGCGTATCCGGCATACAACACAGGGGTCTTACTGCTTTTTCGAACGCATAGCCGCCTGATGTCCTGCAAGCGTACCAAAAATAATGATATCTGCCACCGCGTTACCGCCGATACGGTTACCGCCGTGGATCCCGCCGACCACTTCACCGGCCGCAAACGCCCCTGGCAGCACGTTGTGGTTGCTGTCCAGCACGCAGGTTTCGGTGTTGATGGTCACGCCGCCCATGGTGTGGTGCACGCCCGGCGCAATCTGAATGGCATAGAACGGCCCTTCGTTGATGGGCGCACGCAGCGCGGTGGTACGGCCAAAATCATCGTCATGCTGTTTTTCAACAAAGCCGTTGTAGCGTTCCAGGGTCGCCAGGAAAGCGTGGTAATCCATTCCCAGCGCCTCGGCCAGGGCTTTTGGCGAGCTGGCGCTGGTCACAAAGCCTTTAGCGATGTACTCATCCGCCGCTTTGTTTTTGGCACGAACGTGCTCGTCAAAGACGATATACGCGTATTTCTCCGGCAGTGCGATGATTGACGCCGAGACTTTATCGCGAGTTTCCATCTCATTGAAGAAACGGTTCCCCTGCTGGTTCACCAGAATCGCTCCGCCGCCGCGAATGGATTCGGAAATCAGGTACGAGGTTTTCTGCTCAACGGTTGGGTGGATCTGAATTTCACCCATATCTACCGTACCGGCACCGATGCGTTCCAGCAGCGCGATACCGCCGCCGGTTGCCCCTTTGTGGTTGGTGGTGACAAAACCTTCCAGGTCAGGGCGGTATTTCACCACCATCTGGCTGTTGGCGCTGAAGCCACCGGTGGCGACAATGACGCTTTTAGTGGTCACGGTAAGGGTTTCGTTCTCTTCTGTGGTCAGACGCACGCCGGTGACTTCGCCGTTTTCGAACAGGATCTCGCTGACAGACGTATCAAGCATTACGTCGATGTTGCGCTTATTGACGTTACGCACCAGGCCGCTGATCAGATAGCCGCCTACCGCAGAGCCGTCTTTTGGACGGTGCGTACGGTCAATGCTCATCCCGCCGGTGGTGGTGATGTCATTCAGCATAATGCCGCGGGTTGCCAGCCATTCAATCGCCTGCGGCGCATTCTCCACGAAGCGGCGCAGCAGTTCCGGGTTGTTCTTGTTACCGCCCCCTTTCAGGCTCTCCTGGTAGAACAGCTCTTTGCTGTCCTGGATCCCTTTCACCCGCTGGAAGCGCGTCTCTGCGGCATTCATCCCGGCAGAAGCTTTGATGGTGTTCCCGCCGATGGTTGGCATCTTCTCAACAATCAGCACGCTCGCGCCTTCATCGTGGGCCTGAATGGCTGCGGCCAGACCGGCACCGCCGCTACCCACTACCACCACATCCACGCTGCGGGTCGCGTTCGGGTCAGCGCCCTCTTCTGCCGCCAGCGCTTTGCTGGATTTCAGCATCGCTTTAGAGACCGCTTTTTTCACCGCTTCACTCTGGCTGGTTGCACCCGTGACGGCATCCACGTGCGGGGTGTTGGCGTCCAGAATGCGGGTGCGGATCTCTTCAAAGCTGGTGACAAACTCAACGTCTTCGCTCGGGCCAGACGCCAGCGCAATATCGGCGATGCGATCGGTTTCCAGACTGACGTTGATTACCAGTTCGTTAACATCGTCCTGCACCTTCTCAGTGAACATGCCTGGCTTGAATTTTGATTCGCCCATGCTCATATCGCGGATCATCGCTTCCACCAGCGAGAAGCGCCACAGTGGTTCAGGAATGCTCAGCTCTTCGCGTTTGGTGCTGTCCATAAACAGCTCCAGACTTTCACCGGCCGCGATCCGGTCAGTCCAGTCCGGGTAAGCGATGGTAGCGCGCCCCACGGCAATCAGGTCGTAACCGCTATCCAGCGCCTCGTTAACGTCTGCGGCATTCACCACGCCGCCGACCCCCATCACCGGAACCTGAGCCAGGGTTTCAGAGCGCATGGCGCAATATTTTTTGATGAGCGGGGTTGGGTCCTGCGTGTCGACAATGGAAGGACGCAGGGTCGCCCCCACGGAGAAGTGCAGATAATCCACACCGCGTGCCGCCAGTTTTTCCAGCAGGTACATGGTGTCTTCAAAGCGGATGCCCGGGACTTCCAGCTCTTCAGGGGAGAAACGGTAGCCAATAATGAACGCATCGTCCGCGTACTGGCGCACCATTTTGTGCGTGATATCCAGCACCGCCAGCGGGAATTTAGCGCGGTTATCGCGGCTGCCGCCCCACTCGTCGTCGCGCTGGTTAGAGTTCGGGGAGTAGAACTGCTGAATCAGGTAGGTATTTGCGCCGTGAATTTCAACCCCGTCGAAACCGGCCTGGATGGCACGGCGAACGGCTTCACCAAACTTGCCGATCATGCCTTCCACTTCTTCACCGGTCAGGGCAACCGGCGTGGCAGCCCCATCACGCGGCGCGGCAACGGCGCTTGGGCCAACCGGCGTGCGGCCACCGATCAGTTTTGGATCGACCATACGGCCGCCGTGGTAGATCTGCAGCAGGGCTTTCGAGCCTTTGGATTTAATGGCGTCCGCGATTTTCGCCAGCCCGGCGATTTTCTCGTCGTTATCGATACCAATCGCGCCGGGGAACGCAAGGCCGAGGTCATCGATAAAGCAGCATTCAACAATAATGGTACCAATGCTGCCGGAACGGGCCCGATAGTACTCCACCAGCTCGCTGGTGACCGTGCCGTCGTAATAGCCGGTACAGGTGGTCATGGGTGCCATTAACAAACGGTTTTTCAGTTCAGTGCCATTCGGTAATGTGAAGGGGCTCAGAATACGTTCGTTAGTGCTCATAATTGAAACTCCAAACTTTAAAAATTAAGAATTCGTTATCGGATTGATTTTTTATTTCGTCGTTATTTGCCGATGTCATGATATTAATATAATGATTTTTTTAGTTTCTAAAGTTATTACGTTAGTTAAAAAACTATTTAATCCCTGCGATAACACAAATAACACATTGGTGTTAGCGATTGTAATTTAGCCATTCACAATAATTTAAAATTCGTTAAATAACCAATGGTAAAACCATTTCTCCAAAAACCAATAAAACCAATACAAATCAATCATATAAAAATTATCAAAATTCGACATTGTTACAGAAATGATAAATTGAGCTCATAATATACGTAATACCCACATACGCCAGAGTGGTTATTAATAAAAGCATAAAAATACCGCTGCAATTCTCTTTTCTTGATCGCGATCAATAGTCATGGCATCCAAAAGCGCAATATAAAAACATCATCAATTTTTAATTTAGCGCAAACCAAAATGCGTTAAATCGCTATTACTGAAAATACAAATCAGCACCTTTAATAACTAAAAAAAGCAAAGAAACTTAAGAAAGCAATTTTGTTTTTCAGTGCGACCGAATTTTTGACAACTTAAGACGTGAAACTATGAATACAAAAACTGCTGTAACGCCCCCTGTGGCGAACCAGGCATCAAATGGGAAAGCAAAACGACTGCTGATGATGGCATTGCCCGTCATCGTCGCCGTCCTGCTGCTGTTTGTTCCGGTACCAGAAGGACTGCCGCCTTATGCGTGGCACTACTTTGCGATCTTTGTCGGCGTGATCGTCGGCTTAATCTTCGAACCGCTGCCGGGCGCGGTGATCGGTCTCACCGGCGTGGTGGCGATTGCGCTGTGCAGCCAGTGGGTGCTGTTCAGCCCTGAACAGCTGGCCGACCCGAAATTCAAGCTGGCGGGTGCCTCCTTTAAGTGGGCGGTCAGCGGGTTTGGTAACTCGACTGTGTGGCTGATCTTCGGTGCCTTCATGTTCGCCGCGGGCTATGATAAAACCCGCTTCGGCCGCCGTCTGGCGCTGATTCTGGTGAAATATCTCGGCCGTCGCAGCCTGACGCTCGGTTATGCCATCACCTTCGCGGACCTGCTGCTGGCACCGTTTACGCCGTCCAACACCGCACGTAGCGGCGGGACCATCTACCCGATCATCGCTAACCTGCCGCCGCTGTATGGCTCAAAACCAAACGACCCAAGCGCGCGTAAAATTGGTTCGTACCTGATGTGGGTGGCGATCACCGCGGCCTGTATCACCAGCTCGATGTTCCTCTCCGCCCTTGCGCCGAACCTGCTGGCACTGGCGCTGGTGAAAAGCACGGTAGGGATTGATATCTCCTGGGGTACCTGGTTCCTCGCCTTCCTGCCGCTGGGCATTCTGCTGATTCTGACCATGCCGCTGCTGGCCTACTGGTTCTACCCACCAGAAGTCAAAGTGAATAATGAAGTACCGCTGTGGGCAACCCGTGAACTGGAAAAACTGGGCAAACTGTCCCGCAATGAAATTCTGCTGCTGGTGTTCGTGTGCTGTGCGCTGCTGATGTGGATCTTCGCCGCCGCGTGGATTGAACCAGCCATGGCTGCCCTGCTGATTGTGGGTCTGATGCTGTGGACCGGCGTGCTGGAGTGGAACGATATCACCGGCAATAAAGCCGCGTGGAACACCTTTGTCTGGTTCGCCACCCTGGTCGCGCTGGCAGATGGCCTCTCCTCTACCGGCTTTATCAGCTGGCTGGGTAAAGAGGGCGGTCTGTTAATGAGCGGTATCTCGCCGGGCGTTGCCACCATCGTGCTGCTGCTGGCGTTCTACCTGCTGCACTACCTGTTTGCCAGCACCACCGCGCACACCACCGCGCTGCTGCCGGCGATGCTGACCATCGCCTCCACCATTCCGGGCATGAATATGGAAGTCTTCGTCCTGCTGATGGTGACCTCGCTGGGTGTGATGGGGATCATCACCCCGTACGGTACCGGCCCAAGCCCGATTTACTACGGTAGTGGCTACCTGCCAACCAAAGACTACTGGCGCCTGGGCACTATCTTCGGTGCCATCTTCCTGGCGGCCCTGCTGCTGATTGGTTATCCGTGGATGTCCATGATGTTCTGATTCCTGACCGCCGGACTTCTCCTCCGGCGGTTTTATTTTTCTGGAGCAAGCTATGTCAAACAAACCGTTTTTTTATCAAAACCCCTTCCCACTCGCGCACGACGACACCGAATACTATCTGCTGACCAAAGAGCACGTCTCCGTTGCCGAGTTCGACGGTCAGGAAGTCCTGAAAGTCGAGCCAGAGGCGCTGACGCTGCTGGCACAGCAGGCGTTCCACGATGCTGCGTTTATGCTGCGTCCTTCCCATCAGAAGCAGGTCGCCGCCATTCTTAACGACCCGGAAGCGAGCCAGAACGATAAGTACGTTGCCCTGCAGTTCCTGCGTAACTCTGAAATCGCCGCTAAAGGCGTGCTGCCAACCTGCCAGGATACCGGTACAGCGATCATCATGGGTAAAAAAGGCCAGCGCGTCTGGACCGGCGGTGGCGATGAAGCCGCGCTGAGTCAGGGGGTGTACAACACCTACATCGAAGACAACCTGCGCTACTCCCAGAACGCGGCGCTGGATATGTATAAAGAGGTGAACACCGGCACCAACCTGCCTGCGCAGATCGACCTCTACAGCGTCGACGGCGACGAGTACAAATTCCTCTGCATGGCGAAAGGCGGCGGTTCAGCCAACAAAACCTACCTCTATCAGGAAACCAAAGCGCTGATCACCCCGGCGAAGCTGAAAAACTATCTGGTGGAGAAAATGCGCACCCTGGGTACCGCGGCCTGTCCGCCATACCATATTGCCTTCGTGATTGGCGGAACCTCCGCGGAAGCGACGCTGAAAACGGTGAAGCTGGCCTCCACCCGCTACTACGACGCGCTGCCTACCGAGGGGAACGAACACGGCCAGGCGTTCCGCGATGTTCAGCTCGAACAGGAACTGCTCCAGGAAGCACAGAACCTGGGTCTGGGTGCGCAGTTTGGTGGTAAATACTTCGCTCACGATATCCGCGTGATCCGCCTGCCGCGCCACGGTGCCTCCTGCCCAATCGGCATGGGTGTCTCCTGCTCCGCAGACCGTAACATCAAAGCGAAAATCAACCGCGACGGGATCTGGATTGAAAAACTGGAACACAACCCGGGTCAGTACCTTCCAGAATCGCTGCGCCAGCAGGGCGAAGGTGACGTGGTCAGCATCAACCTCAACAAGCCGATGAACGAGATCCTGGCGCAGCTTTCCGCGTACCCTGTCTCTACCCGCCTGTCGCTGAACGGCACCATCATCGTGGCGCGAGATATCGCCCACGCGAAGCTGAAAGAGCTGCTCGACAACGGCGAGGAACTGCCGCAGTACGTTAAAGACCATCCGATTTACTACGCGGGCCCGGCCAAAACGCCGGAAGGTTATGCCTCCGGCTCCCTCGGCCCAACCACTGCGGGCCGCATGGACTCGTATGTGGATTTACTGCAGTCCCACGGCGCGAGCATGATCATGCTGGCCAAAGGCAACCGCAGCCAGCAGGTGACGGATGCCTGCCACAAACACGGCGGCTTCTATCTGGGCAGCATCGGCGGCCCGGCGGCGGTACTGGCGCAAAACAGTATCAAGAGCCTGGAGTGCGTGGCGTATCCGGAACTGGGAATGGAAGCCATCTGGAAAATTGAAGTGGAGAACTTCCCGGCGTTTATCCTGGTGGATGACAAAGGTAACGACTTCTTCCAGCAGATCCAGAACAAACAGTGCCAGGGATGTTCACAGCGCTGAGCGTTTCCATAGTGCCGGCAGCCGCGACAACGTTTGATTGATCCGTTCACGCTTGTCGCTGCCCGGCTTCCAGATAGTGACCATCGTCTGACTTATCCCCTGGCTGCCCACTTCGGTGGGCAGCCTTTTTACGTTTTTCCACTGCGTCGCATGAAGATGGGTCGGCAAAAAGCCCCAGCCACAGCCCTGCTCCAGCAGGCCGCGCAGCATCTCAATTTCATTAGTGAAAAGGGTATGCCCGGCAATTTGCAGACGACGGGCAACCGGTTCATCTGACGCGGCATGCATAACCACCTGCGGAACCAGAGAGAGATCGAGCAGCGAAACCGGCGTGGCAACCTTCGCAAAAAGCGCGTCTGCGGCGTAAAAATCCATGTCGATGGCTCCCAGAGCCCGCCACTCCATCTCATTACCCACGCTGCGGTTGCGCGCCTGGCAGATACCTAAATCCGCCTCTCCGCTCGCCAGCAGGGCTTCGGCCTCGTCACGCGACGCGCTGGTCAGGCTCAGGCGTATTTTTTGTGCCGCCATCTCTGCAATCAGCACCTGCAGAAAAGCCCGGGGAGTGAACGGATCGTAAACAAGGGCAATGTCCTGCGTCGCGCTGTCCGGCACCGCTCTGGCAAAGGCCTCAAAGGCTTTCACCTGACGCATCAGCAGGTGCGCCTGTCGCTGAAGCTGTTCCCCTTCAGGCGTTAGTCGCACGCTGCGTCCCTCGCGCAGGAACAGGGCATAACCCAGCCCGTCCTCAAGAAAATCGATCAGATCGCGCAGGGTCGTACGGTCTTTACCGAGCTTAATGGCCGCCTTCATCAGGCTGCCGTGCTCTGCCACCGCGGTAAACGCCTCCAGCTGGGCAAATGAATAGACCATCGCCTCCTCTCCCTTCATTCCGTTTTTCGGGGGAATTTCCCCCATAACCCGTTTTTTATTATAGGGCGCGGCTTCTTAAACTGAAGTCCTTCCTGAACCAAACGAGATAAACATGAAAAACAAAACGTTAAACCGCAGCCTGCTCGCCGCACTGGTGGTCAGCAGCCTCTTATCCCCTGCCGTTATGGCTGCCTGTCACGGCACCGACCTCAACCAGTGCCCTGCACCGTTTGACGCAACCCTTCCCGACACGCACAGCATGCTCACCTGGAGTCAGGCGGATCGCGTGGTGGGCTTTCGTAACGACTACCGCAACTACGCGGGCGATGTTTTCCGCCACGGAAAGGCCACACCGCTGCTGGCAGCGGAGAAACCGCTTACCGACGCCCGCTATCAGGTTAATGGCAAGACTTATACCCTCCAGGATTACGTGAAGCGCCAGAACGTCAGCGGCATGCTGGTGCTGAAGGACGGCAAAATAGCGTGGAAATATCTGGGTGAAGGCAATACCGATTCCACGCTCTGGACATCACGTTCGGTGGGGAAATCCGTGGTCTCTGCGCTGGTCGGGGTCGCCCTTAAAGAGGGCAAAATCCACTCCCTTGACGATCTTATCACCCGCTACGAACCCGATTTAAAAGGCACGGCGTGGGATGGCGTGACGCTGAGACAGCTGATCACTCATACCTCGGGCGTGGCGTGGAACGAAGACTACACCAACCCACAGTCTGATTTCGCGCAGCTTACCGAATGCGAAGCGAAGCCGGGCACCTACAACTGCGTGCGTAAGCTGGTGAAGGGATTACATCGGAAACACCCGGCCGGAGAGAACTGGTCCTATTCATCGGGTGGCGCGTGGCTGCTGGGTGACGTGCTGGAGCGCGCCACCGGTATGACGCTGGCGGCGTACCTGGAGAAAAGCATCTGGCAGCCGTACGGGATGGCGAACGACGGCGTATGGCATGCCTACCGTAAAGGCCAGCACGATGTCGGCGCGCACGGCTTTAACGCCACGCTGGAAGACTGGGGCCGCTTCGGCGAATTTATCCTGCATAACGGTACGCTCCCTTCGGGCAAACAGATCCTGCCTGACGGCTGGGTAAAAGAGTCGTCAGACTGGACCCAGGCGAAAGGCTCCGTCTCAGACGCGCATCCGAAAGGGTTGTACGGCTATCAGTGGTGGAATAACGAGGTGCCCGCCACGGCAACAGACGTTAAGCCCGCGCCAGAGGATTCCCTGAAAGATTCACTCTGGGCGCTGGGAATTTTTGGCCAGATGATTATGGTGAATCAAAAGGAAAACCTGGTAATCGTCCAGTGGTCCACCTGGCCGCAGGCGGAGCCGTCTTTCAGCGCCCAGCCGCTGGAAGCGTCGCTGATGTTTAGCGCGATTGCGCAGGCGCTGCGCTGAATAGAGCGCTCTGCCAGTTTTGCCCGGCGGCGCTACGCTTGCACGGGCCTACAAAATTCACAGGTCGGGTAAGCGAAGCGCCACCCGACAAGAGCAGCGGCTACTCTGCCCTTCTGCGCGATATCACAAAATAGCGATATCAGCCACTTAGCGAATTATGGTGAATGAAAAACCAATGAATTGTTAAGTTATTGTTAGGTATGTAAATCCCGGTCAACGTCCTGTCATTGATGTGCAGTACGCATCAGTCCATGCGTGATTTGCGCTTATTAATTTCCGTTTAATGCGCCAGTTTTCAGAAACAGACGGACAACACGTCAATAAAAAACTGGAGACGACCATGATTTCCTCAACCCCACCTGCAACCGTTCGCGCAAGAGCGGGCGCGATACTTCGCGTCACCTCGGGCAATTTCCTTGAGCAATTCGACTTCTTCCTGTTCGGGTTCTATGCCACCTACATCGCGCATACCTTCTTCCCGGCGAGCAGTGAGTTTGCCTCGCTGATGATGACCTTCGCCGTCTTCGGCGCAGGCTTCTTAATGCGCCCCATTGGCGCGATTGTCCTCGGGGCTTACATCGACAAGGTGGGTCGCCGTAAAGGGTTAATCACCACCCTGTCGATTATGGCGGCCGGCACCTTCCTGATTGTGCTGATCCCCTCTTATGAGAGCATCGGCCTGTGGGCGCCACTGCTGGTGCTGGCTGGACGCTTGCTGCAGGGCTTTTCCGCCGGGGCGGAGCTTGGCGGCGTGTCGGTCTACCTGGCTGAAATTGCCACGCCGGGTCGCAAAGGCTTCTTTACCAGCTGGCAGTCCGGCAGTCAGCAGGTGGCGATTATGGTGGCCGCCGCAATGGGCTTTGCGCTGAACGCGATGCTGGAAGAGAGCGCCATTCGTGAATGGGGCTGGCGGATCCCGTTCCTGTTCGGCTGCCTGATTGTGCCGTTTATCTTCTTCCTGCGCCGCAAGCTGGAAGAGACCGAAGAGTTTCGCACCCGCCGTCACACGCTGGCGATGCGTCAGGTCTTTACCACCCTGCTGGCGAACTGGCCGGTTGTGGTCGCGGGCATGCTGATGGTCGCCATGACCACCACCGCGTTCTACCTGATCACCGTCTATGCGCCTACCTTCGGCAAAAAAGTGTTAATGCTCAGCGCCTCCGACAGCCTGCTGGTGACGCTGCTGGTGGCCATCTCCAACTTTATCTGGCTGCCGGTGGGCGGTGCGCTGTCGGACCGCTTCGGCCGTAAACCGGTGCTGGTTGCCATGACGCTGCTGGCGCTGATCACCAGCTATCCGGCCCTGACGCTGCTGGCGCAGGCACCGAGCTTCTCCATGATGCTGAGCGTATTGCTGTGGCTCTCCTTCCTCTATGGCCTCTATAACGGCGCGATGATCCCGGCGCTGACGGAGATCATGCCGGTTGAAGTGCGTGTTGCCGGTTTCTCACTGGCGTATAGCCTTGCTACCGCGATCTTCGGCGGGTTTACACCGGTCATTTCAACGGCCCTGATTGAGTTCACCGGCGATAAAGCCTCCCCGGGCTACTGGATGAGCTTCGCGGCGATCTGCGCGTTGCTGGCAACGCTTTATCTCTACCGTCGCAGCGCGATGAGTCTGCAAGTACAGAGAGGATAATATGCGCACATTTGTACGTTCAGGCCTGACCGGGCTGGTAATACTGGCGACCAGCGCAGGCGCGCTGGCCCAGGAGGTGACGGTCATGATTTCAGGCGGTTTTAAGGCCGCGCTGGAAAAACTCGCCCCCCAGTATGAAGCCCGGACGGGCGACCATATCGTGCTGATCCCGGAGCCGTCGATGGGACAGACGCCGCAGGCGATCCCCAACCGACTGGCGCGCGGTGAAAAAGCAGACGTGGTGATTATGGTGGGTGATGCGCTGGCGCACCTTGCGAAGGACCGGATGGTCAAAGAAGGTTCGCGCGTTGAGCTGGCGGATTCGCCCATCGGCGTGGTGGTGAAAGCCGGCTCGCCGGTACCGGATATCGCGACCGATAGCGCGCTAAAACAGACCCTGCTTAAGGCCAGCGCCATCGCCTATTCCGACAGCGCCAGCGGCCGGTATGTGCAAACAGAGCTCTTCAAAAAGCTGGGGATTGAAGCACAGGTAGAGGGCAAAGCGCATAAGGTGGAGCGCATCCCGGTCGCCTCTGAGGTGGCAAAAGGGAAATACGCCGTGGGTTTCCAGCAGGTCAGCGAGTTGTTACCCGTGCCCGGCGTAACCTTTGTTGGCAAACTGCCGGATAACCTGCAGTACATCACCCGTTTTGCCGGCGCGGTCACCGCTCACGCGGAGCATCCTTCCGAAGGTAAAGCGCTGCTGGATTACCTCGCATCAGCAAACGCGCAGGAGACCATCACCGCCACCGGGATGATCCCCGTCACTCCGCCGCGCGATAACGCGCAGTAATGAGTGTTTCCAGCTCAGCGGCAATCCACGACTGAATACGCCCGCTGCGCCGGATCAGCCCGACAGTGCGTTTGACCTCGGGCTCGGTCAGCGGAATGTGCGTCAGGAGGGAGTGCTCAGAGTGCGGCATTGACATGGCGGGGACGGCAGCAATACCAATCCCCGCCTCTACCATTCCCAGCATCGTGGTGACGTGGCGCGTCTCGCAGATCCCCGGGCGCTCCGGCTTAATATGGCCGAGCATCTGATCGAGCAGATTCCGGTTCCCCGATGTAATGTCCAGGCTGATGTAATCCTGCTGATAAAACGCCTGCCAGGTCAGACTCTTGCGTCCCGCCAGCGGATGATCGCGACGACACGCGGCGACATAGACATCCTCCACCAGCGGAATAAAGGTGAGATCTGGCTGCAGGCTCCTCGCAAAACAGATGCCAAAATCCGCCTGCCCGCTGGCTACCGCGTCAATGACGTTGCCCGCGCTGCTGTCGATAAGCTTGATGCGCACGCGCGGATAGCGGCGGTGAAACTGGCGGATCACCTCCGGCATAAAATGGCAGGCCGCCGAAGGCACGGTGGCAACGGTAATTAGCCCGGTGCGCTCCTCGCTCACCTTGTCGATATCCGCCAGCATCGTTTCCACGTTTTCCAGAAGCTGCCCGCAGCGGTCGGCAAAGGTCTGCCCGAAGAGCGTCAGCGTCACGCGCCGGGTGGTTCTGTCGAACAGTTTCGCGCCGACGGCGGTCTCCAGCTTTTCAATGCGGCGGCTTAAGGCGGACTGGGAGAGGCAGATAGATTCCGCGGCAATACGGAAGTTACCGTACTCCACCAGCGCTCTGAAGGCATAAAGATCGTTGAGGTCGAAATTGACGGGCATAGATTCTGGCAATCCTTAGCGCTTTCTGGAAACTCGAACATTCATAATAGCGACTTATGAATCAGAGAGGTACTAGCACCGCTTCAGGACAATAAGCCAATATCCGTGGAGAAGGCGCAACTGATCGACGCGCTCGGGGAAATCAAACGTCGATAAACGCTCTGTATCACCCGTTGTGCCATGTTTTCCGCTGGGGATCGTCTCAATGGGATTTTTGTCACTGAAAGGAAACGGGATAAGTGTTTGAATAATGGCAGAGGGCTGGCCTCTCCTGCCATTCCCACATCTCTACGTTTTATAGTTGCCTTCATGCCGGGTTCTTTGGCATGTTAACGGAACCTGACCTTTCAATTTTGTTCACGTGACGAGTTTGCGAGCACAGCGATGATTAAGTGGCCCTGGAAATCAAATGACGCTGGTCAACATGTGGCGCTGCCGTGGGATGACGCGCTGGCGATCCCCGTGCTGGCCAACCTCCAGCCGGATGAACAGTCAAAGCTCATTCAACTGGCGGATCGCTTTTTGCAGCAAAAGCGGCTGGTTCCGCTGCAGGGGTTTGAGCTGGATGCACTTAAAAGCGCGCGTATCGCCCTGCTTTTCTGCCTGCCGGTGCTCGAACTGGGTATCGAGTGGCTGGATGGCTTCCACGAAGTGCTGATCTACCCCGCGCCGTTTATCGTTGATGACGAGTGGGAAGATGATATTGGCCTGGTGCATAACCAGCGCGTGGTGCAGTCCGGGCAAAGCTGGCAGCAAGGCCCCATCATCCTCAACTGGCTGGATATTCAGGACTCGTTCGACGCGTCCGGGTTTAACCTGATTGTTCACGAAGTGGCGCATAAGCTTGATACCCGCAACGGCGATCGCGCCAGCGGTGTTCCGCTGATCCCGCTGCGTGAAGTCGCCGGTTGGGAGCACGACCTGCATGCGGCGATGGAAAATATCCAGGATGAGATTGACCTTGTCGGGGAAAGCGCGGCCAGCATTGATGCCTATGCGGCAACCGATCCGGCCGAGTGTTTTGCGGTGCTGTCAGAGTATTTCTTTAGCGCCCCCGAGCTGTTCGCCCCGCGTTTCCCGGCCCTGTGGCAACGTTTTTGTCATTTTTATCAGCAGGATCCCCTGCAGCGTCTGCGCCAGAGTGAGGGTTCCGGCAGCACAGCCTTCCGACACGTCCACTAGGCCCCTGTTTCTGGGGTACGCTCAACCGACCGTACCCCAAAGCTCAAGGCTAAAAACAGCAGCGCCATTGCCCAGGCGGCCACGATTAAAAACGTTTCACCGAATGCGCGCGTCACCAGCGGCACCAGCAACGCGCTGACGCCGTAGCCCAGCGTATGGCTGGTGGCGATCACCCCCGCCCCTTTGCCTGTCGTTAACCTGTCGTTCAGCAGCAGCTGATAGCCGGGCGTTGCCATCGCCGCTCCCAGCGAGGTAATGACGATCCCCACATAGAACAGCGCCATATCCGCGAGACACATCACCCCAAGCCCGACCACCATCAACACCGCTGCCAGGCAAAGTAACGTCATCGGGCGAAAGTGCTGCGGACGCACCACCAGAAACTGGGCAGCGAGCGTTGCCAGCGCGGCCAGGCTCAGCAGCAGCGCAACGTGATGGCTGATTTGCGCCGCATTGCCGTCCAGCAACGGACTGAGATGGGGTGACAGACCAAGCTGCATCAGGCTCACCAGCGCGGCAAGCAACAGCGCCAGCATAAGGTAAGGCAGCATTGATGGCAGCAGCCGCGTCGCCTGTTGCGCCACTGGCGGTAAAGGCGGATCGGCCACTTCACGCAGCACCATCAGCAGGGCGATAAACGGAGCCATAGCCATCAGCCACAGCGGTGCCACCGGGTTAACGCTGAGCATCAGCGCTGCCAGCGGCGGCCCCAGCAGACGCCCGCAGCTGAGGCCCGAGCTTATCGTCGCCAGCGCGGCCATTCTTTTCTCCAGACCCGCACGCTGAATGGCCCATGTCTGGGCCGCCGGCACCAGACCAGAGACCGTCAGGCCGTACAGGGTGCGCGAGAGGATAAGCCCTGCCAGCCCCCAGGCGGCATTGAGCATCCCGTTCGCCATTGCCCAGACCACCAGCGCCATGACGAAGAAACTTGCCAGATAGCCGCTCAGCGAGGCCAGCATCACGCTTTTACAGCCGTGCCGCTCGCTCTGGCGTCCCCACCAGGGCGAAGCCGGTAAAAAGAGCATCGAACCGAACATCAACAGACCCGCCCAAACGGAGAGCGATAGCCCGGTCATCGTGACCAGCTGCGGCAGCATGACCAGCAAACCGTTTTGCCCGATCCCCAGTAAACCGGCACACAATGCCAGGGGCCAGTTCGCTTTCGGGGCGAGATTGTCGGTCAGAGTGTCGGAAAGTGAGCGCATAGAATTGTGAACATAGTGTCAATAAATGTGTGGAAATCATGAAGTTTATGAAAACAAATATTGCAAAAATAGTTGCGACTGTAAACAGAATGAATATCATAACGAGAATTATTATCAGTCATGGAATGAGGTACATCTATGCGTACTCTGCCCCGCTCTGCCGGTACAGACGTTGCGGCCCAGTGTTTTTTAAACGCCCTGTTGCGCGAAACGAAGGACTGGCGCTATCTCCCCGCTACCGCTGCGGATGAGCTATCGCAGATCCATATCCCGCTCTCGCAAACCCAGGCCATCCGGGTTTCAGTACACTATTTCTCCCCAACCCAGCATCATCAGTATCGCTTCCCGGCAACACTCATCCAGACCGACAGCGACCGTAGTGACGCCGTCACTTTCCCTCAACTGGTTGATTTAATTCTTGAAAAACCCGCTGTAAAAGGCTCACTGGATGCCGATACGCTGGCGCGTTTTAAGCAGCGCGCCCTCGAAAGCCATGCCCATACCTGGCAGGCGATCAACTTGCGTCACCGCTGGGCAAACCTGCGCGATGCGCCGCTGACGTTCGCCGAGGCGGAACAGGCGCTGCTGGTCGGCCACGCATTCCATCCGGCCCCGAAGTCACACGAGCCGTTTAACGAAACCGAAGCCCGCCGCTATTTGCCCGATTTCGCCTCCCGCTTTCCGCTGCGCTGGTTTGCCGTTGAGAGTGAACTGATCGCTGGCGAGAGTCTGAACGTCTCCCTGCGCGAACGTCTGCTGCGCTTCGCAGCTCAGAGCGCCCCTGAACTGCTCGGTCATTTCACCGACACCCGCTGGCTGCTGCCGATGCACCCGTGGCAGGCGGAGTACCTGCTCGGTCAGGACTGGTGCCAGCGACTGGTGGCGAAGGGAGCCTTGCAGGATCTGGGCGAAGCGGGCGCGCAGTGGCTGCCCACCAGCTCCTCCCGCTCGCTGTACTGCGAAACCAACAGCGACATGATTAAGTTTTCCCTGAGCGTGCGCCTGACCAACTCGGTACGCACGCTGTCGGTGAAAGAGGTTAAGCGCGGGATGCGTCTGGCACGTCTGGCGAAAACGGCGCGCTGGCAGGAGCTCCAGGCGCGCTACCCCACCATGCGCGTGATGCAGGAAGACGGCTGGGCGGGTCTGCGTGACGAAAGCGGCGTCATTCAGGAAGAGAGCCTGATGGCGCTGCGCGTGAACCTGCTGTTTGATACGCCGGATACGCAAACCAACGTGCTGGTGAGCCTGACGCAGGCCGCGCCGGACGGCGGTGACAGCCTGCTGGCGGCTGCGGTCCGCCGTCTCAGCCAGCGTCTGGATCTCCCCCTCGCCCAGGCCGCGCGCTGCTGGCTGGACGCCTATTGCGACCGCGTTCTCCTTCCGCTGTTCAGCGCCGAAGCCGATTACGGTCTGGTCCTGCTGGCACATCAGCAAAACATTCTTGTGGAGATGCAGCAGGACTTCCCGGTCGGGCTTATCTACCGTGACTGCCAGGGCAGCGCCTGGACCGAAGGGGCCGACGCGTGGCTGAAAGAGGCAGGTGAAAGCGAGGTGGAAAACCGCTTCGGCGAAAGCCAGCTGCTGCGCTACTTCCCCTATTACCTGCTGCTGAACTCCACACTCGCCGTCACCGCCGCCCTCGCTGCCGCAGGTTTCGACAGCGAAGAGAGCCTGATGTCACGGGTGCGTGACGCGCTGGCCAGTCTGCGCCAGACCGCGAAGCAGACCCGCTGTCTCGACTACGTGCTGGACAGCCCGACCTGGAACTGCAAAGGCAACTTTTTCTGCTACCTGCACGATCGCAACGAAAACACGATTGCCGATCCGGCAGTGATCTATTTCGACTTTAGCAACCCGTTTTACAAGGAGAAGGCGTGATGGCTAACGCGAATATCGTCCATTCCGGCTACGGCTTTCGTTGCACCGCAACGGACACGTCCTTGCCGCTAACCTTAGGCCTCGACGGCAGCGCGGTGCTGGAGCGCCTGCGCGATATCCCGGACGGCTGGCTGGTCGAGGCGCTGGATCAGCTGTTTGTCGCCGCACCGGCACTGACCGGCATCACGTTGCCGTGGGCAGCCTGGCAGGATGAACCGCAGGCGCAGGCGTTATTCGCGCTTGCCAGTGGCGATTATCTGGCCCGTGAGACCTTCTGGCAGCTGCCGCTGTGGCTGCAGGGGGAGCGTCCGCAGGCCAGCGGTGGCATGCAGTTCGATGAGAGCCGTCAGCTTTACTTCCCGCTGCGCCCTCACCGTCCGCAAGGGGAAGTCTATCGCCGTTACGATGCACAAATTAAACGCACCCTGAGCTTTCGCGTGGCCGACGTGGCGCTGGACGGTGAGCGTTTTACCCAGTGGATGAACAACCCGCGCGTCAACGCGTTCTGGGAGATGGCCGGTCCTCAGGAAGAGCAGGAAAACTACCTGCGCCGTCAGCTCGACTCGACGTACTGCTACCCGGTTATCGGCTGCTTTGACGATCAGCCGTTCGGCTATTTTGAACTCTACTGGGCCGCAGAAGACCGTATCGGACGCCACTATCGCTGGCAGCCGTTTGACCGTGGGCTGCATATGCTGGTCGGCGAAGAGAACTGGCGCGGCGCGCAGTATATCCGTAGCTGGCTGCGCGGTCTGAGCCACTATCTGTGGCTGGATGAACCGCGCACGACGCGCATTGTCGCTGAGCCACGTTTCGACAATCAGCGCCTGTTCCGCCATCTGGCGTCTGCCGGTTTTGACACCGTTAAAGAGTTCGACTTCCCGCATAAACGTTCGCGCCTCATCATGAGCGAGCGTCACCGCTTCTTCAGCGAGGTGGGACTGTGAACGCACTCTGGCAAAAAGTGAACCGCGAGATGGTGGCGAAGACCCTCGCCGAGCTGGAATACGAACGCACCCTGAGCGCCGAGCCGCTGGCCGCTGACCGCTGGCAAATCACCATGGGCAGCGAAACATGGCAGTTTCGCGCCACGCGCGGCATCTGGGGCTGGTTACATATCGATCCCGCCAGTCTGACCACCGCCAGCGGAGCCGCCGTGGAAGCGGAAAGCGCGTTTCTGCAGCTGGCGACGGTGCTGGAGATGAGCGACGCACAAACGGCAGAGCATCTGGAAGATCTTTACGCCACGCTGCGGGGCGACATGCAGTTGCTGCAGGCGCGAGAGACGCTGGATGCCGACGCGCTTATTCATCTCGACCCGGACGAACTCCAGTGTCTGATGAGCGGCCATCCCAAGTTCATTTTTAACAAGGGACGCCGCGGCTGGGGGCTGGATGCGCTGCGCCAGTACGCGCCGGAATACCGTGGACGTTTTCGCCTGCACTGGGTTGCCGTGCAGCGCGAGCATCTGGTCTGGAGCAGCGATGTCGATTGCGATATCAACACCCTGCTCGCCAGCACCATGGACAGTGCCGAGCGCGCGCGCTTTGACGCCCGCTGGCATGCGCTGAAGCTTGACGACAGCTGGCTGCCGGTGCCGCTGCACCCGTGGCAGTGGCAGCAAAAAATTGCCGTCCATTTCCTGGCCCAGCTCGCGCGCGGTGAGATGGTAGAGCTGGGGGAATTTGGCGATGAGTATCTGGCCCAACAGTCCCTGCGCACGCTGACCAACGCCAGCCGCCGCGCGCCGTATGACATCAAGCTGCCGCTGACCATCTACAACACCTCCTGCTATCGCGGCATTCCGGGCAAGTACATTGCCGCCGGTCCGCTGGCTTCGCGTTGGTTACAGCAGCAGTTTGCCAGCGACGCCACTCTCACCCGCTCTGGCGCGCAGGTGCTTGGCGAACCCGCCGCCGGATATCTGGCGCATACCGGTTACGCCGCACTACCGAAAGCGCCCTATCGCTATCAGGAGATGCTGGGTGTGATCTGGCGCGAAAACCCGTCCTGCTATCTGCAGGACGGCGAGCAGGCGGTACTGATGGCGGCGCTAATGGAGACCGACAACGCCGGACGCCCGCTGATTGACGCGTGGATTGCCCATTCCGGATTAACTGCCGAAGCCTGGCTGGCAAAACTGTTCGATGCCACGGTGATCCCGTTCTATCACCTGCTCTGCCGCTACGGCGTGGCGCTCATCGCCCATGGCCAGAACGTAACCCTGGTGATGAAAGACTACGTGCCACAGCGCATTCTGCTGAAGGATTTCCAGGGTGATATGCGGCTGGTCGATGAAGATTTCCCGCAGGCGGAAAGCCTGCCGCAACAGGTGAAAGCCGTCACGGCGCGCCTGAGCGCGGAGTACATCATCCATGATCTGCAAACCGGCAACTTCGTGACGGTGCTGCGTTTTATCTCGCGTCTCACGCAGCAAAGCGGCGTCAGCGAAACCCGCTTCTACCAGATCCTGGCGCAGGTTTTGCGCCGTTATATGGCCGCACATCCGGATCTTGCAGAACGTTTCGCGAAGTTCGACCTGTTTAAGCCGCAGATCATTCGCGTGATCCTCAACCCGGTCAAACTCACCTTCTCCGAACACGACGGTGGCAGCCGCATGCTGCCTAACTACGTCTGCGATCTCGATAACCCCCTTTTTCTGGTCTCCCAGGAGTCAGCGCAATGAAAACGTATGATTTCATCGGCATTGGTATTGGCCCGTTTAACCTCAGCATCGCTGCCCTCGCAGAGGGACTGGACGGATTCAGTTCACTGTTTCTTGAACGTAAGCCGCATTTCTCCTGGCACCCGGGGATGATGGTGCCGGACTGCCACATGCAAACCAGCTTCCTGAAGGATCTGGTCAGCGCCGTGGAGCCGACCAACCGCCATAGCTTTCTGAACTACCTGGTACAGCGTAAAAAGTTCTACCGTTTTCTGACCACCGAGCAGCGCACTGTCTCCCGCGAGGAGTTTGCTGATTACCTGAGCTGGGCGGCGGAAAACCTCACCAACCTCGCCTTCAGCCAGCAGGTACAGCAGGTGAGTTTTGATGAGAAAAAGGGCCTGTTTGAGGTAGTAACCCAGCGCGATCGCTTCCTGGCACGCCACGTCTGCGTGGGGATTGGTAAACAGATCAACCTCCCCGACTGTGTGACTGCGCAGGATGACAGCTGCTTCCACGCCAGCGAGATGATGCTGCGCACGCCAGATTTGGCGGGCAAACGGGTGACCGTCGTTGGCGGCGGCCAGAGCGGTGCCGATCTGTTTTTGAATATCTTCCGCGGGGAGTGGGGTCAGCCGCTGAGCCTGAACTGGGTGTCGCGCCGCAACAACTACAACGCCCTGGATGAGGCCGCATTTGCCAACGAGTATTTCACGCCGGAGTACGTGGACAGCTTTTCCACACTTGGTGAAGAGGCCCGTCGTCAGATGCTGCACGAGCAGAAGATGACCTCTGACGGTATCACCACCGAGTCTCTGCTGGCAATTTACCGCGCCATGTACCACCGCTTTGAAGTGCTGCGTGAAAAACCCTGGGCGCACCTGATGCCGTCCCGCTCGGTAACCGCACTCACGCGGCTGCAAAACGGGCAACGCCTGACGCTACAGCATCACCTCGACGGTGGCCGTGAACAGCTGGAGAGCGACGTAGTGATCTTTGCCACGGGCTACCGCGCCGCGCAGCCTGCGTTTCTGGCGCCACTCTCCCATCGTCTGCACCTGGATGCCGACGAAGCTTTTCACATCAACAACGATTTCACCCTTGAATGGGACGGCCCGCAGAGCAACCGCCTGTTTGCCGTGAATGCCGGGATGCACCGTCTCGGTATTGCCGAACCCCAGCTCAGCCTGATGGCCTGGCGCGCTGCGCGAATTCTCAATCGCGCGCACGACGACGAGCCGTTTGAGCTGGCTACTACCCCCGGCGTGATCCACTGGCGTAGCACCACCAGCACGGATAACAGCCAGGTTTTTAAATCATTAGCACAGACCACCGAGTACTGACACACACAATCAGGATCAATATAACAATGAAACGTTCTCATCTTTGGGTTTTAAATCCGTGCTTGCTTGCCATGCTTTCGACCTCTGCGTGGGCAGAAGAACAAAAGGAAGAAAATATTGTTGTCTCCGCCAGCCGCGCACACCGCAGCGTGGCGGAGATGGCGCAGACCACCTGGGTTATCGAGCGTGCGGAAATTGAGCAGCAGGTTCAGGGCGGGAAAGAGATTAAAGACGTGCTGGCGCAGCTGATCCCGGGCATGGACGTCAGCAGCCAGGGGCGCACCAACTACGGTATGAACCTGCGCGGCCGTTCAATGATGGTGATGGTGGACGGCGTGCGTCTGAACTCCTCCCGCAGCGACAGCCGTCAGCTTGACTCTATCGATCCGTTCAACATCGACCGAATTGAAGTAATTTCTGGCGCTACCTCACTGTACGGCGGCGGCAGTACCGGCGGCCTGGTGAACATCGTCACCAAAAAAGGTCAGCCAGAGACGGAAGTCGAATTCCAGACCGGGGCAAAAAGCGGGTTTAACAGCCACAACGACCACGATGAGAACGTGTCGGCGGCGGTCAGCGGCGGCAATGATAATGCGTCTGGTCGCCTGTCCGTTTCTTATCAGCGTTACGGCGGCTGGTATGACGGCAACGGCGACGAGGTGATTATCGATAACACCCAGACCGGCTTACAGTATTCGGACCGTATTGATGTGATGGGCACTGGCACCATCAATATTGACGATCATCAGCAGTTGCAGTTAACCACCCAGTACTACAAGAGCGAATCCGATGGCAAACACGGCCTGTACCTCGGGAAGAACTTCTCGGCAGTAACGGGTGATGCCACCGCGTATAACAAAAACAACCTGGATTCTGACCGTATTCCCGGTACCGAGCGCCATCTGATTAACCTGCAGTACTCTAATACCGATTTCTGGGGTCAGGACCTGGTCGCGCAGATCTACTATCGTGACGAGAGCCTGACCTACTACCCGTTCCCGACCCTGAGCAAAGGGACGGTGACCAGCATCGGTGCCTCCCAGCAGAAAACCGATTTTTACGGCGGCAAGCTGACGCTGAACAGCAAGCCGGTGGATGATTTGACGCTCACCTGGGGTGTGGACGCCGACCATGAAACCTTCGATGCCAACCAGCAGTTCTTCGACCTGAGTAAAGCGGCAGCGAGCGGCGGCATGAAGCTGGACAATGCGTACAACGTGGGGCGTTATCCGGGTTACAGCATTACCAACCTCGCCCCGTTCCTGCAGGCGAGCTACGACATTGACGCCATCACCCTGAGCGGCGGCGTGCGTTACCAGTACACTGAAAACAAGGTGGATGATTTTGTTGGCTACGCCCAGCAGCAGGCCATCGCCACCGGGAAAGCCACCTCAGCAGACGCGGTGCCGGGCGGGAAGACCGATTACAACAACTTCCTGTTTAACGCCGGGATCCTTGGGCGCCTGACCGAACAGCAGCAGCTGTGGTTTAACTTCTCTCAGGGCTTTGAAATTCCGGACCTGGCGAAGTACTACGGCTCCGGCACCTATCAGCTTGTCGACGGGCACTATCGCCTGCTGAATAGCGTGAACGTTAACGACTCGACGCTGGACGGCATTAAAGTTAACGCTTACGAGCTGGGCTGGCGCTACACCGGCGATAACCTGCGCACGCAGGTTGCGGCGTACTACTCGCTCTCGGATAAAACCATCACCATCAACAAAACCGATATGACCATCAACCTTGAAGACGACAAGCGTCGTATCTACGGGGTGGAAGGTCAGGTGGACTATTTCTTCACCGACAGCGACTGGAGCACCGGCGCGAACTTTAACGCCATTAAGTCTGAAACCCGTGAAAACGGTAAATGGGAGAAGCTGACGGTAGACAGCGCCAGCCCGTCGAAAGCCAGCGCCTGGGTCAACTGGGCGCCGGGCGACTGGACCCTGCGCGTGCAGAGTACCCAGACCTTTGACGTCTCTGATGCCGACGGTAAGAAGATCGATGGCTATAACACGGTAGATTTCCTGGGCAGCTACGCCCTGCCGGTGGGTAAAGTGAGCTTCAGCGTGGAAAACGTGCTGGACAAAGACTACACCACCGCCTGGGGACAGCGCGCACCGGGGCTGTATAGCCCAACGTATGGCGCTCCGGGTCTGTATACCTATAAAGGCCGTGGCCGCACGTTTGGTCTGAACTACTCCGTGCTGTTCTAAACAACTGCGCCGCCTGCCCGCGGGCGGCGCATCCTGCTGTGTAATTTCGCCGCAAATTTGCTATAAAATCAGCGATTTGCTGAAATTGTCGGCAAACGATCAAAAAGGGTGTTTTCACCCTTTGACAAGGCGAACCGAGGTCGCTACTATGCGCCTCGTTCACACGATTCCTCTGTAGTTCAGTCGGTAGAACGGCGGACTGTTAATCCGTATGTCACTGGTTCGAGTCCAGTCAGAGGAGCCAAATTTGAAAAGCCTGCTTTTAAAGCAGGCTTTTTGCTTTTGTGCGTTCTGGAAAACTGCCGGGTGGCGGCTTCGCCTTACCCGGCTTACGCCATCGGGCAATAATCCGCTGCTTTCATCATTTTTCCTCTGTCTTGACTTTCGACTGGCGGAAAGCCCCTAACGGTCAGGGCAGCCTGGCAATCACCTTAATCTCAAACTGGAATCCGTACAGCCACGTAACGCCGATCCCGGTCAACGTTGGGTAAGGCGCTTCTCCCCAATATTCTGGCAGGATACTCCAGATAGCGTCGAGGTTTGACTCGGGATCGACGACAAAAAGGGTAACGTCAACCACGTCATCGAACGTGCAGCCCGCAGCCACGAGGACAGCATTAAGATTATTGAATGCCAGCCTGACCTGCGCTTTTAGATCGGGCTCAGGCGAGCCATCCTCACGGCTACCAACCTGCCCCGAAACGAACAGGAAACCGTTAGATTTGATGGCCGGTGAATAGCGATTGCGCTCATAGAGCGCCTGGCGTCCTGAGGGAAAAACTGCTTCGCGTGCTGTCATACTTACACCTTTGCAATGAGGCGAAATCCGCCCAATGAACTTAAAGACACTTTACAGGTGCAGAATCGGGCGGATAAACAAGCGACTTTGTCCATCATTGTTTGTAATATCCAAACAATTGGTGAAAAGAGAGGATAAGGAATGGATCGTTTCGATGCGATGCGCGCCTTTGCTCGCGTGGTAGAGGCAGGTAGCTTCACAAAGGCTTCCCAAACGCTTCATATGAGCAAAACCACGGTGACGCAGCTTATTCAGCAGCTGGAAGCGCGCCTGCGCGTCAGATTGCTCCATCGCACCACCCGCAAGCTCAGCGTCACTCCCGATGGCGCGGTCTACTACGAACGCGTCATCCGCCTGCTGGCGGACATGGAAGATGCTGAAAACAGTCTGTCCAGTGCGGCAATTACGCCCAGGGGACGGCTACGGGTGGATGTGCCCAGTCCGCTGGCCCGCCTCATCCTGGTGCCGGCGCTACCGGCTTTCCACGCACGCTACCCTGACATTCAGTTCGACATGGGCGTGAGCGACCGGGTGGTGGACCTGATTGGCGACAACGTGGATTGCGTGCTACGCGGCGGCGAGATCACCGATCAGTCCCTGATTGCACGCCATGTCGGAGATTTGCAAATCGGCGTCTACGCCGCCCCCAGTTATCTGGAACGCCTTGGCCCCCCTTCGCACCCGCGAGAGCTGGAAAACACCGACCATCGCAGAGTAGGGTTCTTGTCCTCACGCACCGGTAAGATTGATCCTCTGGTACTACGCAGTGAGAGTGAACGTATTGAAATCACGGGCAGCTATGTACTCGCTGTGGATGATGGCAATGCTTACCTCGAAGCCGGGTTAGCGGGATTAGGCGTGATCGCGCTGCCAGTCTATATGGCGGCAGCGCATCAGGCTCGCGGTGCCTTGATTCCGCTATTTGAACACTGGCGTATTGCTCCAATGCCCCTGTACCTGGCGTTTCCGCCGAACCGCCATGTCAATGCCAGACTGCGCGTTTTTATTGACTGGATCGTTGAATTGATGCAGCAGCATGTCACCAACACCAACCGAAAGGGAATTCTGATTTAGCTTGTTTATTCGCTAGTTACTGGCTAAGGCGATCCCAGCCAGAGGAACTAAATCTGATAATCAATCGCCACTTCTTCCGGCTCCATCACCTGGCGTTTGATTTCGTCAACGGACAGCCCGGCGTTGCAGAGTTCGATAAAGCGCCACACATAGTTGCGCTGGAGCTGTCCTCGCTTCAGGCCGAGCCATACGGTATTGGCATCGAACAAATGACGAGTATCCAGACGCACCAGGTTCCCGGTATCGCCCTCGCCGCCGGACTGTTCCGCCACCAGGCCAATGCCCAGCCCCAGCTCAACGTAGGTTTTGATCACATCGGAATCCTGCGCGCTCAGCACCACATCCGGCGCTAACCCTTTGCGGTTGAAGGCCTCGTCGATGCGCGAACGCCCGGTAATACCCTGGCGATACGTAATCAGCGGCCATTTCGCGATCGCTTCCAGCGTTAGCGGTGAAACCTGATTCAACGGATGATCGAGCGGAAGCAACAGGCTGTGGTACCAGCGGAACCAGGGGAAGGCCACCAGCAGCGGGTCGTTGCTCAGGCGTTCGCTGGCGATACCAATATCCGCCCCACCGTTTTGCAGCAGCATTTCAATTTCCTGCGGCGTGCCCTGAATAAGCTCCAGGCGAACGTCCGGGAAAATTTCACGAAACGCTTTTATCACTGGCGGCAGGCTGTACCGAGCCTGAGTATGGGTAGTGGCGATGGTGAGCACGCCGGAGGCGTCATTGATAAAGAGATCCGCCAGGCGACGGACATTGCTGGCCTCGTTGAGGATCCGCTCAGCGATGGTCAGCAACGCTTTACCTGGCTCCGTCATGCCAAGCAGGCGCTTGCCGCGACGGATAAAAATCTCAATACCAAGCTCTTCTTCCAGCTCGCGAATATGGCGGCTGACGCCCGACTGGGAGGTGTAGAGCATATTGGCGACTTCGGTCAGGTTATAGTCCCGCCTGGCCGCCTCACGGATAATTTTAAGTTGCTGGAAATTCACGATTCACTCCGGCGCATCTGACATAGCTCTATTGTTAGAGTCAGCTGAGCTGCAGAACAAATAATAAAAACCAGCATCTTATGCTTTTCTGGAATATTAACTCACGAGCTGCAGTTCACGATTCTCCAGCGATGGCTTACTCACCAGCGACATTAAAATTTCTTTCACCGCCTGCGCCTGTGGCGACAGCGAGCCGCGGGCGGACATGTTCAGCGACAGCGGTAAACTCATTGATGGCGTGGTGATGCGCGCCATCCAGCCATTTGCTGCGCTGCACAGCGAGCGGGCGGCGGATTCTGGCAGCACCGTGACGCCCATCCCACTGGCAATCGCCGCAGTCAGCGTGGAGATGGAGTCAATTTCACCGATGATTTTCGCCGTCAGGCGGCGCAGGGAGAACGCTTCGTCCACGCGTACGCGCACGGCGCTGTAATCACGCGGCAGGAAAAGATTCATCTCTGCAACCGCAGTGAGGTCAACGCTCTGCCCCGGACAATCGCGGGTGCCCACGAGATACAGATCTTCTTTCAGCAGCGGCTGGCTGGTGATCCCCGCAACCGGGGAGCGATCGTAAAGCACCGCCATATCCAGCTGGCCATTGAGCAGCTTGTCATTCAGGACAGAGCCGCTGTTCTCGTGCAGATAGACCAGCACTTCCGGCAGTTCAGCGCGCACCGCCTGCAGCAGTGGCATGGTGATGGAAGACGCAGCGGTCCCCGGTGCCAGCCCGATGGAAACGTGTCCGCTCAGCGTCTGGCCAACATTATTTACCGCCAGCTGTGCCTGTTCGCACTGACGAAGAATGGTGCGCGCGTGGGTATACAGGATCTTGCCTGCTTCCGTTGGGGTCACGCCGCGTTTGGTGCGGATCAACAGCTGCTGATCCATTTCGCCTTCCAGAGTAGCCACCTGCTGGCTCAGCGCAGGCTGCGCGATATGCAGCACTTCCGCCGCTTGAGTCAGGCTGCCGATATCGACGATTTTTACGAAGTATTTCAGTCGTCTTAAGTTCATTTTGCCCCCTGTTCGAAATGCTGTGCCGGTACTGGCTGTTGTTGTTGAACAGGTTTTGCAATATGAATGCCAGTTTTACCAGCAGGTCAGATTTGTTCGCTAAGCGCCTGAAAATAAGGAAACCTAATCATAGACGCCGGATTTATTACTGAAACAGCGGTTTATGATCTGCCCCATAAGAGGTATATCCGCACCACAACGGTGCATTACGTTGGCAAAATCGCCACTTTGCTGAAATTGTCAGCAAACAGACGCAAAGCGTGGTTTCACCCTTTGACAAGGCGTACGCAGGTCGTTACTATGCGCCCCGTTCACACGATTCCTCTGTAGTTCAGTCGGTAGAACGGCGGACTGTTAATCCGTATGTCACTGGTTCGAGTCCAGTCAGAGGAGCCAAATTTGAAAAGCCTGCTTTTAAAGCAGGCTTTTTGCTTTTGTGCGTTCGGAAAATTTGCCGGGTGGCGGCTTCGCCTTACCCGGCCTACGGGACTGTAGGCCCGGTAAGCGCAGCGCCACCGGGCAAAGCAAGCTTAACCGGCATCCCGGATCGACGTTCCAGCTCAGCGCCCGCCCCCTCGTTTATTAGCTGTGCCCGCAACGCGGGGGTAATCGGCAGCGGCACTTTATTGGTTGATTCAAATTCTGCGCGGTTACGCGACAGCGGTTCGTGCACTTCCACCCAGCGGCTGCCGTCTGGCTCCGTCGTCACTTTTACAGGCTGATCGATAAGCTGCACGCGCGTGCCTGGCGACACATTGTCGAAAAGGTATTTGATATCGTTATTACGCAGACGAATGCAGCCCTGACTGACGCGCAGGCCGATGCCGAAATTCGAGTTGGTACCGTGAATGGCATAAAGCCTGCCAATATAGAGCGCATACAACCCCATCGGGTTATCCGGCCCGGCGGGCACGAATGCGGGCAACGTTTTCCCCTCTTTTGCATATTCACGCCGGGTGTTTGGCGTGGGCGACCAGGTTGGTCCTTCCTGCTTGCGCTCGACGGCTGTCACCCAGTTGCGTGGCGTTTCGCGCCCGGCCTGGCCAATACCAATGGGAAACACCTCAACGGTATTGCTGCCTGGCGGATAATAGTAAAGGCGCATTTCCGCCACGTTCACCACGATGCCTTTGCGAACCGTATCGGGAAGAATGAGCTGCTGAGGTACCACCAGTCGGGTACCGGATTGCGGTAAAAACGGATCAACACCGGGGTTTGCCTCCAGCATGTTGCTCAGCCCCTGCCCGTGCTGCGCGGCAAACGCTTCAAGCGGCAAGGTATTGTGGTCCGGTACGGTAATAACCTGCGCGCTGCCCACCAGCCGACTCCCGGCGGGCGGTAAAGGATAACTCACCGCCTGGACACTCTGGCTTATGAGCAAGGCAGCCAGACAGCCCAGCACATTTCTACGACGCATATTCCCTTCCTTAGTCGCTTCACTATTTGCTAAGCATAGCGTAGCCGCTTTGCATTACCCATCAGGAAATAAAATCAGTTTCCTCGTGCCGCCCGTCGCGGTAGTCTCATAGATCGCGTCGCTATGACGATGGCTTTGTGAGTAACCTTTTCTTATACCAATAAATAAAAAATCAGTGCAGACAGGACAACTATGGACTCCACCCTCATCTCCACACGTCCCGGCGAGGGGACGCCTTGCCTTAACCGTGCCCGCCGCGCCGCCTTTGGCAGCTTCGCGGGGGCCGTCGTGGACTGGTATGATTTTTTGCTCTACGGCATCACCGCCGCTCTGGTCTTTAATCGCGAATTCTTTCCGCAAATTAGCCCCGCCATGGGCACGCTCGCCGCGTTTGCCACCTTTGGCGTCGGCTTCCTGTTCCGCCCGCTGGGCGGGGTGATCTTCGGCCACTTTGGCGACCGCCTTGGCCGCAAACGCATGCTGATGCTCACCGTCTGGATGATGGGGATCGCCACTGCGCTCATCGGTATTTTGCCGTCGTTTGCCACGATTGGCTGGTGGGCTCCGGTACTGCTGGTCACCCTGCGCGCCATTCAGGGTTTTGCGGTGGGCGGCGAATGGGGCGGCGCGGCGCTGTTATCGGTCGAAAGCGCACCGAAAAATAAAAAGGCGTTCTACAGCAGCGGTGTTCAGGTTGGGTACGGCGTGGGTCTGTTGCTCTCCACCGGGCTGGTGTCGCTTATCAGCCACTTCACGACCGATGAGCAGTTTCTGAGCTGGGGCTGGCGCATTCCCTTCATCTTCAGCATCGTGCTGGTTATCGCCGCGCTATGGATCCGTAACGGAATGGAAGAGTCCGCCGAGTTTGAACAGCAGCGGGAAAACCCCGTTGCCAGAAAACGGCTGCCGGTGATGGAGGCGCTCATTCGTCATCCTGGCGCTTTTCTGAAAATTATCGCCCTGCGCCTGTGCGAGCTGCTGACGATGTATATCGTCACCGCGTTTGCCCTCAACTATTCCACGCAGAACCTCGGCCTCCCCCGTGAGCTGTTCCTGAATATCGGTCTGCTGGTGGGCGGGATCAGCTGTCTGACAATCCCCTGCTTCGCCTGGCTTGCGGATCGGTTTGGCCGCCGCCGCGTCTATATTACCGGTGCGCTGATTGGCTCCCTGAGCGCCTGGCCGTTCTTTATGGCGCTGGAGGCACAGTCGGTCTTCTGGATAGTCTTCTTTGCCATTATGCTCGCCAACATTGCCCATGACATGGTGGTCTGCGTGCAGCAACCGATGTTTACCGAACTGTTCGGCGCAAGCTACCGCTACAGCGGGGCGGGCGTAGGATACCAGGTGGCGAGCGTCGTGGGCGGCGGATTTACGCCGTTTATTGCCGCCGCGCTGGTGACGTTCTCCGGCGGAAACTGGCACAGCGTGGCAGGCTACCTGCTGGTAGGCTGCCTGCTGTCGGCCGCCACGGCGCTGGTGATGAAAGAGACACACCATTCCTGATCTCCCTTTTGTTTCACAGGCGTGTGACATACTATCGGGTATAGCAGCACACCTGTGGAACAAGGAGAAAGACATGAATAATAAGGGCTCCAGCCTGACCCCGGCTCAGGCACTGGAAAAACTCGACGCGCTGTACGAACAGTCCGTCAATGCGCTGCGCAGCGCCATCAGTGAGTACATCGAAACAGGGAAACTTCCCGACGAAAAGGCCAGAACCCAGGGCCTTTTTGTTTATCCATCGCTCTCTGTCACCTGGGACGGCAGCGCCAGTACCACGCCAAAGACCCGTGCCTACGCGCGTTTTACCCACTCCGGCTGCTACAGCACCACAGTGACCCGCCCTGCGTTGTTCCGTCCTTATCTTGAGGAGCAACTCACTCTGCTCTATCAGGATTACGGCGCGCACATTGCCGTTGAGCCATCACAGCATGAGATCCCCTATCCGTACGTGATTGACGGTTCGGCGTTAACGCTCGATCGCTCCATGAGCGCAGGACTGACGCGCCATTTCCCGACGACCGAGCTGTCGCAGATTGGCGATGAGACCGCCGACGGCATTTATCACCCGGCAGAGTTTTCCCCCTTGTCGCATTTTGACGCCCGCCGGGTGGATTTCTCCCTGGCGCGCCTGCGCCACTACACCGGGACGCCAGCCGAGCATTTCCAGCCATTCGTGCTGTTTACCAACTACACCCGCTATGTCGACGAATTTGTCCGCTGGGGCTGTAGCCAGATCCTTGACCCGGAGAGCCCTTATATCGCCCTCTCCTGCGCCGGCGGGATCTGGATCACCGCTGAAACCGAAGCGCCTGAGCAGGCTATCTCCGATCTGGCGTGGAAGAAGCACCAAATGCCAGCCTGGCACCTGATCACCGCCGACGGCCAGGGCATTACGCTTATCAACATCGGTGTGGGGCCGTCAAACGCCAAGACCATCTGCGACCATCTGGCGGTGCTGCGCCCGGACGTCTGGCTGATGATTGGTCATTGCGGTGGGCTGCGTGAAAGCCAGCTGATTGGCGACTACGTGCTGGCCCACGCCTACCTGCGTGATGACCACGTGCTTGACGCCGTGCTCCCGCCGGACATCCCGATCCCAAGCATTGCCGAAGTGCAGCGCGCGCTGTATGACGCCACCAAAGAGGTGAGCGGCATGCCGGGTGAAGAGGTTAAACAGCGTCTGCGTACCGGCACGGTAGTCACGACAGATGACCGTAACTGGGAGCTGCGTTACTCCGCCTCTGCCCTGCGCTTCAATCTGAGCCGCGCGGTGGCGATTGATATGGAAAGCGCCACCATTGCCGCTCAGGGTTATCGCTTCCGTGTGCCTTACGGCACGCTGCTGTGCGTTTCCGATAAACCGCTGCACGGTGAAATCAAGCTACCGGGACAGGCAAACCGGTTCTACGAAGGGGCTATCTCCGAACACCTGCAAATTGGCATTCGCGCCATTGATTTGCTGCGGGCAGAAGGTGACCGGCTGCACTCACGCAAGCTGCGTACCTTTAACGAACCGCCATTCCGCTGATAACAATAAGGAAAAATAATGCACACCCCATCACCGTTATCGGCCCTGCGTCAGTGGTTACAGGAAAATAAGCTCGACGGGATGATCGTCCCACGCGCGGATGCCTGGCAGAGCGAATACTGCGCGCCGTATGATGAAAAACTGGCCTGGCTGACTGGCTTCGATGGCTCGGCGGGGCTGGCTCTGGTGCTAAAAGACAAAGCCCTGCTCTTTGTCGATGGCCGCTATCAGGTTCAGGCCCGCGTACAGGTCAACATGGATGAAGTAGAGATCCACCATCTGCACAATGAGCCGCTGGCACAATGGCTAACGGCCAACGTTGAGGCTGGCACGCGTATTGGTTTTGAAGCGCTGCAGATGACCAATGCCGATTATGAGACGCTATCTGCGACACCGTGTGAAATGGTGCCGCTTAACCAGTCACCGTTTGATACGTTATGGACCGATCGCCCTGCCGCTCCGGCGGGGCTTATCCGCGAGATGCCCGTTGAAATCAGTGGTGAAAGCAGCGCAGATAAACGTCAGCGCGTCGCCGCCGTGCTGGCCGCCAACAATGCCGATTATCTGGCCGTGACCCTGCCGGATAACATCGCCTGGCTGCTTAACGTGCGCGGTTCAGATATTCCCACCAGCACGGTTCCGCTCTCTTTTGCCCTGCTCAGTCGGGACGGTAGCGTTGAGTGGTTCGTTAACGACAATAAGTTAAGCAACCTGCCTGATAGCGTGCGAAACGCTTTCACCATTGCGCCGCAGGATGCCTTTATTGAACGCTGCCAGCGCCTTTCTCACGGTAAACGGGTGATGGTAGATGCCGATTCAGCGCCGGTGGCTCTGCGTTTTGCCATTGAGCCACACGGTGACATTCTCTGGCGCACCGACCCCATCACGCTGATGAAGGCCAATAAAAATCCGGTAGAACTGGCGGGTTACCGGGAGTGCCATCATCAGGACGGTGCCGCGTGGGTCAATTTCCTTGCCTGGCTGAGCCGTGAAGTGCCCGCACGTGCGGCAGCAGGCCAGCCGCTGACCGAGCTGGAGGCCCAGGCACAGCAACTCGTGTTTCGCGAGTTGCAGCCAGGCTTTATTGAGCAAAGTTTTGCGACCATTTCGGCCTCATCCAGCAATGCGGCGATGTGCCACTACCACTCAAGCGAAGCCAGCAACAAACCCATCGGCCATGACCACTTTTATCTGAATGATTCTGGTGGTCAGTACCATAACGGTACCACTGACGCCACGCGTACCCTGGCGTGGGGCAAGGTCAGCCCGCAGCAGCGATTACACTACACCGCCGTGCTGAAAGGTTTTCTGTCGCTGATTACCCTGCAGTTCCCGTCCGGCACCCAGGGGCATCAGTTGGATGCCTTCGCGCGTCGGCCGCTGTGGGAGATGGGGCTGGATTTCGATCACGGAACGGGCCATGGCGTGGGTCATCAGTTGCTTATCCATGAGAACCCGCATCGCATCGCTAAAAAGGTCAACCCATGGCCGCTGGTGGCGGGCAATATTATGACTATCGAGCCGGGATACTATCTGGCGGATAGCCATGGGATCCGCATTGAAAATCAGGTGGAGATTGTGGAAAGCTCTCCAGGATTCTGCAAATTTGCCTCGTTGACGCTGATCCCAATCGACCTCAGTCAGGTCGAACTCAATCTGTTAAACGAGCAGGAAAAGCAGTGGCTGGATGAGTATCATCAGCAGGTGCGCGAAGCGCTGTCACCGCTGGTGGAGAGCGACGCGCGTCCGTGGCTGGTGGAGGCGACGGCGCCGATTCGTGTTAACCGGTAGTGCGGTTTATTGCCGGGTGGCGGCTTCGCCTTACCCGGCCTACTCGTCCGTAGGCCCGGTAAGCGCAGCGCCACCAGGCAAATTTTCCGAACGCACAAAAGCAAAAAGCCTGCTTTAAAAGCAGGCTTTTCAAATTTGGCTCCTCTGACTGGACTCGAACCAGTGACATACGGATTAACAGTCCGCCGTTCTACCGACTGAACTACAGAGGAATCGTGTGAACGGGGCGCATATTATCGATGCTACCCGGTGTTGTCAAAGGCAGAATGCAGATTTCCGATCGTTTGCCGATTTATTCAACATTTCGCACATTTGTCAGGCATTGTGCCGCGGATATTTCCAGAGCCAGCGCCCACTTGCCATACGCCAGTAGAACAATGCCCCACGCACGGCCCAGTCAAGGAACATCCCCAGCCAGACTCCGACGACCCCCATACCGAGCATGACACCCAGCGTATAACCCGCTACCACGCGGCAACCCCACATGCCGAGCATAGAGACCCACATCGCAAAGCGGGCATCGCGTGCCCCTTTTAACCCGGCAGGCAGTACCCAGGACGCCGCCCAGATCGGCATAAATGCCGCGTTGAGCCAAATCAGGATCTTAACGACCTCTTTAACATCATCTTCGTGGGTATAGAACGAGGCCATCAACCCGGCAAAGGGCGCGCTCCCCCACGCAATTATCGTCAGACCAATGGTCGACAGCCAGAAGACATGGCGCAGTTGGCGCTCCGCCTGCCCTATCTGTCCTTTGCCGAGCCGTTTACCGGTGATGATGGTGGAGGCCGACCCGAGGGCGTTACCCGGCAGGTTAATCAGCGAGGCGATGGAGAAGGCAATAAAGTTACCGGCAATCACATCTGTCCCCATACCGGCAACAAACATCTGGGTAAGCAGTTTACCGCCGTTGAACAGTACCGACTCGATACTGGCAGGAATACCAATCCCCATCACTTCCCAGATAATGGCGAAGTTAAAGGGTCGGAAGTAGCTTTTTAACGTGAGGCGCAGCGATGGCGTGATCCCCGCCATCAACACCCCGAGGATGGCTGCCGCACCAATGTAGCGGGAGATAGTCAGCCCCAGCCCTGCACCAACAAACCCCATCCCCTCCCAGGAGAAAACACCGTAGATCAGGACGCTACTGATCATGATATTCAGGATGTTCATTCCGCCGTTGATCAGCAGCGGAATTTTTGTGTTGCCCGCCCCGCGCAGCGCGCCGCTACCGATCAGCGCGATAGCCGCGGCAGGATAGCTTAAGACCGTCATTTCCAGATAGGTCAGCGCCAGATCCTTAACTTCATTCGTCGCTTCACCCGCGACAAAGTCGATAATCTCTTTGCCGAAATAGTGGATCACCGCCGCCAGGATGATCGAAAAGAGGGTCATGATCATCAGCGACTGCCGGGCGGCTTCGCGGGCACGCTTCGGATCCAGCTTGCCCAGGCTAAAGGCCACCACCACCGTGGTCCCAAGATCGATAGCGGCAAAGAAAGACATCACCACCATGTTAAAACTGTCCGCCAGCCCGACCCCGGCCATCGCCTCTTTACCCAGCCAGCTCACCAGGAAGGTGCTTAACACCCCCATCAGCAGAACGCAGGTATTCTCCAGAAAAATAGGTACGGCAAGCGGGGTGATTTCACGCCAGAACAGAACACGATAACTTTTACGTTTTGCATACCATGGCGTGCGCATAATCGCCTGGCGGAGAGTGGCAGTAACGTTCAAAATGGACCTTAGCGAGAAAAGTTGAAACTCCATTTCAAATGATGGGGGAGAAAAGCTCATCCTGCAAAGTATTTTCCATAAAAAGATGTCTGGATTTGCAACAAACTGATGACAGAATCGGCAATCGATCGCTAATCACTAAGATCAGGTTTGACAAAAGTTTTTTCGCCGCTAAGATAAGCCTCCACAACGATTCCTCTGTAGTTCAGTCGGTAGAACGGCGGACTGTTAATCCGTATGTCACTGGTTCGAGTCCAGTCAGAGGAGCCACATTCTGAAAAGCCCGCTTTTAAAGCGGGCTTTTTGCTTTTCTGGTGAGGAAAAATGGACTCTTTGTTTGTCTACGGTACGTTACGCCCGGGCCATTCAAATGCACATATTCTCGAAAGCATCGGCGGTGAATGGCAGGCCGGTTTTGTCACCGGGACATTTTATGCGCGTGGCTGGGGCGCTGCGGCAGATTTTCCGGGTATCGTGCTGCACGCCGATGGCCCACGCGTTGAGGGTTATCTGTTTATCTCCAGTAACCTTGAGGCACACTGGCCGATGCTGGACGAATTTGAAGACGGCTACGATCGGGTCGAGGTCATGGTGACCACCGCCGAAGGTGACCAGGTTAAGGCCTGGATCTATCAGCTTCAGCCGCGCTCTGCGTAATAAAAAAGGCTCTCTGTCACCAGAGAGCCTTTTTTGCAATCAGCAGCGATTATTCGCTTTTGGCTTCAGCGTTTTTGATTTCGCCCATCACTTTCAGCTTTTTGGAGATGTCACGACGCTCTTTAGACAGCTCAGCGTTTTTGATGATGTAGTCATCAACGCGGTCTTCGTAGTCGCTCTTCATGCTGGCGATAATGCCCTGAATAGCTTCAACGCTCATACCTGGCTTAATGTAGTCGCTCAGGTTATCCAGCAGCAGAACACGTTTCTGGTTGTCACGGATCTTCTTCTCAACGTCCTGGATTTCACGCTGCAGTTTGTTTTTGCGGCGGAACAGGCGGACGAATTCCAGAACATCCTGGAACGAAGGCTTGGTAGTTTCCATTTTTACACCCCTGATAATGTGAGATTCGGATTCGTTAAAGCAACCGTTGTAACAGTAACCTTACTGACAGCGGCTGCGAATGACAATGAGTATATCGTTTAAAACTATCATAACCCCAATTGATGCTGAATCGAAGCAGCAGCCGTCACATATGGCGATAGCTGCTCTTTATTTGCGCAGTGCGCGGCAAATGAGATGCGACAGCAACTCAAGCTGACGCGCCAGCTCCATGCTCAGCCAGACGTAACCATGGATTGGGGTTTCCGCTACGTTATCGCCCTGTCGCTCGTTGATCAGCTGTTTCAGTTCGGCAACGATCTCATTCAGACGCTCGCTGTTTGCGAGGATGGGCTGCGGGTTACCTTCATAAAGGGCATGAGCGATGGTCAGCAGAGTTTGCTGCGTCATCTGCTGCGTCTCCTTCAGCGTCTGCGCGTTCAGCATTAACAGATGGCTGGGGCGCGAGGCCCAGTGCGCGTTGATTTGCAATTCAAGCATGCAGACCAGATTACGGCTCACGGTCTGGATAGCTTCGAAAATCGATTTCTGAATATGGGTCTCTTTACTGGCAGGGGTAATCAGACCGCGCATTTTGACCACGTCATTAAGGATCTGCTGAAGGTGCTTCTCCAGCCGGGGACGTTCGACAAGATTAGGTGAAAAACCGGCCTGGTAGACGCGGTTAAAAGCGGTGACGTAATTTGCCATCTGAATGCGCCAGTGCAGGAAAGCGCGCTGCGGCCAGATACCGGTGAAAAGCATTGCCAGCAGTGAACCAAGGATAACATCCCCGCTTCGCCACAGTGCCGTGGTCATATCACCCGCTGGCGCGCCGACCACCACCGCGAGGGTGATACCAATCAGCAGTGCCTGATAGGGCTTTTTACCCAGCGCCAGCCAGCCGCAGAGGAACATGGCGACACCGCACCAGGCCAGCATCACCGGAAATGAAATAAGCTCCAGCTTCAGGGCAATCAACCCAAGGGCTGAGCCAAAAACCGTACCGCCAATGCGCTCGAAAGCACGCGGGACAACGTTCCCCCAGAACGAGATAGGCCCCATGACGACCACCAGCGTGATCAGCGGCCACGTTCCTTCAGGAACATCCAGTAAACGGACCAGCACAAACGTCAGAACGAATGCCAGCGCGATACGGCACCCATGAACCACGCGGTAGTGTTTATACAACCGAATTTCAAAAGACGTTAATGATTTGTCGGGACGCACACCCGCTCTCCAGCTACACGGCAAATCACAATTGTACTGTGTTTTCAGCCGGGCGGATCACACCCGGCTGAAAAACCCTGTATTTAACAGGACTACCCCGCTTTATGCTCTACAGCGATAAACATTTCGATGTCCCAGTACCCGTCGGCGTTGCCATCATTGAGATAGCGCTCGAAGCACGGTTTCAGAGCCATCTGGAATTTGTTGTCCTGCAAAAGGGAGTTAAAGAACTGGTACCACGGCGTGGCGAAGTCGTAGTTTTCAACACGTGCTTTCGCGAAGGCGTAATCTCCGGCCGCAATTTCCGTCATCATCACCCCTTCGCTGTTTTCCGGGATAACGAAATCATCCGGTACCGTAACGGCCGTATCGCAGCGCAATTTTTCTGCCGGGACTTCGTCCGGGTTATCGTAATAAACCGCAACCCACTCCAGCGGCTGGATGTGTCGGCCATCGACCCACATGACCAGCTGTTCAAAGCCCTGTTTTACCGTGTGTTCCCATGGCCCGACCAGGTGAAAACCGGCAATCTTACGTTTCTTTTCCTGCCTGATGCTGTAGTCCATACTGCCTCCGTTTATCACTGTATATTTATACACTATAAAGCAGAATTTCTATAATCGGCAATCAAGGAGTGTTTATTATGTGAGCAGACTCGCAACCCTGCCAGTCTGCCCAGAAAGGTTAGATTTTGTGGTGCAGATAATCACTCAGACGGGAGAAAAGGCCACCTTTATCAACACGCTCCAGCGTCACCAGCGGCCAGTGAGCGACCACTTTATCGCGGTCGTATAACTGGATCTCGCCTACCCGCTGATGGGCGGCTATCGGCGCTTCCAGCTCTTTTGTATCCAGCACGTATTTTGCCTTGATGTTCGGTACTTCTGCTTTCGGTAATGCCAGCCAGAAATCCTGGTCGGTGCCCAGGTTCACCTGTTCCTTATCGCCGTACCAGATCCGCTCGGTACCCACTTTTTTACCGTTATGCAGGATCTGCACGGTATCAAAATTCTGTTGTCCCCAGTGCAGCAGTTTACGGGCCTGCTCCTCACGCCCTTTCGGACTGTCTGCCCCCATCACTACAGCGATCAAGCGACGCTGGCCGTCAACGGCGGAAGCAATCAGGTTAAATCCGGCCCCTGACGTGTGCCCCGTTTTCAGACCATCCACGTTCATGGTCTTATCCCAGAGAAGACCGTTACGGTTTTGCTGCGTGATCCCGTTCCAGGTCAGGCTCTTTTCACTGTACATATGGTAAAACTCAGGCTCGCCGTGGATGATGGCTCTGGACAGCACGGCCAGGTCATACGCGGAGCTGTGCTGGCCTGGGGCATCCAGACCATGAACGGTTTCGAAGTGCGTATCGCGCAGATTCAGCTTTTGCACATAGTCGTTCATCATATTCACGAACTGCGGCTGGCCACCGGCCACGTGATCCGCCAGCGCCACACAGGCGTCGTTACCAGAATCAACAATCAGACCGCGGCTGAGGTCGCGCACAGAAACGCGGTCACCCTCTTTCAGGAACATCAGTGACGAACCGTCAAATACCGGGTTACCTTTTGCCCACGCGTCGCGCCCGACGGTGACAATGTCATCCGGGGAAATGCGGTGGCTATCAATAGCGCGGTCAACAACGTAGCCGGTCATCAGCTTGGTGAGACTCGCCGGATTGCGTTGTTGATGTTCGTTGCCCGCCGTTAAGATTTGACCCGTAGTGTAATCCATCAGTACCCAGGAGCCGGCCTGAATGGCCGGAGGCTGCGGCGAAAAATCCAGCGGATCGGCCGCAAAAGCAGATGAGACACTCGAAGCGAGTAAAGAAACAGCAATAAACAGACGGCGTTTCAACGGTATATCCTCAGGTCATTAAAAATCGATGACCTTTTTACGGGAGTTCTGGTGTCGTTACCTGGCTTAATTGCAAAAAAATGTGACAGGAAGCATGTTTTTCCCGGAACCACGCTCGCAAATTTGCGGCATGACGGCGCTTTTTATTCGGTCTGTCCCTCACGATCGTTTACCATAGTGACGTCACTTTTTAACAGGATGGTATTACTGGTGTCTGACTCTGCCGCACGCCCGACTTTTTTATTCCACGACTACGAAACCTTTGGCACCCACCCGGCGCTGGACCGACCGGCGCAGTTTGCCGCCATCCGCACTGATGACGAATTCAATATTATTGGTGAGCCAGAGGTCTTTTACTGCAAACCTGCCGATGACTACCTGCCGCAGCCCGGCGCTGTCATGGTCACGGGGATAACGCCCCAGGAAGCGCGGGAAAAAGGCGTTAACGAGGCAGAGTTCGCCTGCCGTATCCACGATCTGTTCACCGTTCCCCATACCTGCGTGGTCGGGTATAACAATATCCGTTTCGATGATGAAGTGACGCGCAACATCTTCTACCGCAACTTCTACGATCCCTACGCCTGGAGCTGGCAGAACCGCAATTCGCGCTGGGATTTGCTGGATATCATGCGCGCCTGTTATGCGCTGCGCCCGGAGGGGATTAACTGGCCGGAAAACGAAGACGGATTGCCAAGCTTCCGGCTGGAGCACCTGACGCGCGCCAACGGCATTGAGCACAGTAATGCCCACGACGCGATGGCCGACGTCTACGCCACCATTGCCATGGCGAAGCTCGTCAAAACCGCACAACCACGCCTGTTTGAGTATCTGTTGAGTCATCGCAGTAAGCAGAAACTGATGACGCTGATTGATGTGCCGCAGATGAAACCGCTGGTGCATATCTCCGGCATGTTTGGTGCCTGGCGCGGCAACACCAGCTGGGTGGCACCGCTGGCCTGGCATCCGGATAACCGTAACGCGGTCATCATGGTGGATTTAGCCGGGGATATCTCCCCGCTGCTGGAGCTCGACAGCGATACCTTGCGTGAGCGCCTCTATACCCCTAAAGATGCGCTGGGAGACCTGCCCGCGGTGCCGGTCAAACTGGTGCATATCAATAAATGTCCCGTACTGGCGCAGGCCAATACGCTGCGCCCGGAAGATGCTGACAGGCTCGGGATCAACCGCCAGCACTGCCTGGATAACCTTAAAATACTGCGCGAAAATCCGCAGGTGCGCGAGAAAGTCGTCGCCATATTTGCCGAAGCCGAGCCATTCGTGCCGTCCGAAAACGTGGATGCGCAGCTGTATAACGGCTTCTTCAGCGATGCCGACCGTGCTGCGATGAACATCGTCCTGCAAACCGAACCGCGTAACCTGCCCGCGCTGGACATCACCTTTGCGGATAAACGAATTGAGAAGCTGATGTTTAACTACCGCGCGCGTAACTATCCCGGCACGCTGGATGAAGCTGAGCAGGAACGCTGGCTGCAGCATCGTCGTAATGTGTTTACGCCTGAATATCTGCACGGCTATGCGCAGGAGCTGGAGATGCTTTACGGCCAATACGAAGGCAATGAAGAGAAGCAGGCGCTGCTGAAAGCACTGTTCAAGTACGTACAAGAGATAGTCTGAAATTCAACGATAAAAAAACCGGAGGCGATGGTCTCCGGTTTTTTTTGCCCGATGGTGCTGCACTTACGCGGGCCTACGGGTTTTGTCGGTCGGGTAAGCGTAGCCGCCACCCGACACGGTATTACGCAACGTCTTCGTACTGAGGAACCGGGTTACGGAAGCTCTTCGTCACGCAGGCCAGGTAAACCAGACCAATACCACCCCAGATCAGCCCCAGAATCATAGAGCTCTCTTCCAGGTTAATCCACAATGCACCGACCGTCAGCGCACCGCACATTGGCAGAACCAGGTAATTGAAGTGGTCTTTCAGCGTTTTGTTGCGCTTCTCACGGATCCAGAACTGCGAGATCACGGAGAGGTTAACAAAGGTAAAGGCCACCAGCGCACCAAAGTTAATCAGTGCCGTTGCCGTCACCAGGTCAAATTTAATAGCCATCAGGGCGATTGCGCCAACCAACAATACGTTCCACGCCGGTGTACGCCATTTCGGATGAACGTAGCCAAAGAAACGGGTTGGGAACACACCGTCACGACCCATTACATACATCAGGCGAGAAACCCCAGCATGCGCAGCCATACCAGAAGCCAGAACGGTAACGCTGGAGAAGATCAGTACGCCCCACTGGAAGGTTTTCCCTGCTACATACAGCATGATTTCAGGCTGTGAAGCATCCGGCTCTTTGAAACGAGAGATATCCGGGAAGTAGAGCTGCAGGAAGTAGGAGGCACCAATGAAGATCATGCCACCAATCAACGCAGTCAGGAAAATGGCTCGTGGGATCACGCGTTCTGCATCTTTGGTCTCTTCAGACAGAGAAGAGATACCGTCGAAGCCCAGGAATGAGAAGCACAGAATAGTCGCACCGGTGATCATCGGCACCACATGTGCCCCTTCAGACCAGAACGGACGAGAGCTAACCAGCGTGCCCGCGCCTTCACCGTGAGAAACACCGTAAATGATCAAACCCACAATAACCGCAACAATACCCATTTGCAGAATAACAATCAGGGTGTTGAAGTTCGCCACGGTCTTAATGCTGCGCAGGTTAGAGATGGTCATAAAGGCCACTAACGCAACAACAAAGAGCCACGACGGTACGGAAGGTACCAGCGCTTCGAAGTAAATTTTTGCCAGCAGAATGTTGATCATCGGCATGAACAGGTAGTCCAGCAGCGATGACCAGCCCACCATAAAGCCAACCGCCGGGCTAATGGATTTCTGGGCATAGGTGTAGGCAGAGCCTGCAGACGGGAAACGGCGAACCAGTTTACCGTAGCTCAGCGCTGTAAAGAGAATAGCGACCAGTGCAAAGGCATACGCCGTTGCCACGTGACCGTCAGTAAGGCCTGATACGATACCGAATGTATCGAACAGCGTCATTGGTTGCATATAGGCAAGGCCCATCATAACAACCGGAATCAACGTAAGTGTTTTACGTAATTCCACGCGAGAGGTGTTTGGAGTTGCGTTATGCGACATAGTTATTCTCCTTTACGGTGATAACCGCCACGTAAGCGAAAAATTGCCCCATTTCTTTCTTCCTCAGCGACAACAACTGTCGGATTTTAGTAAATATCTATCCGGTACGAAGCCCGGCCTCTTGGTTTTTAGTTTCGTTTCATACATGCAAAAAAAAATAACCGACGCCTTTTATATCGTCGATTATTCCTTTGGTTGCTGCGGCGCATTTTGCCCCACATCAGATACAAAACGCAATACTTTACAAAGGCATTGTAAATATTCCTGCGCTAACTGGCTGATTTGTGGACGCTGCTCTGCGTATAGACAGCGGCGATAGCACTATTTGCTAAAATTTCGTCCCGCCACCAGGCGCTGGCTAACCCCGCCGTTTGTTCATTCCAGCCAACCCAGACCGATTCATTACTGCTTTGAGCCAGAACCTGTTTTTCAATCAGCGCGCCGCTATCAAGAAATCGCTGCGCCAGATAGCGAGGTAAATAGCCGCAACCCAGCCCACTGATTTGCAATTCCAGCTTGGTTTTAAAATCAAAAACGGTGATGGCCTCCTGCTCATCAAGCAGCTGCGACGATACTGCACATTCCGGCCGTGAGCTGTCGCCCACCACAATGGCACGGTAACCTTTAATAACGCGCCGGTTAATGGGCTCGGGCTCCCGGGCCAGCGGATGATGCGGAGCAACCGCAAAAACTTGCTCAAGTATCCCGAGGCGGGCAAACCCAAAATCGCTCAGTTGAGGAGGTTCATGTAATGCGCCGACGATGATATCCGCCCTACCCTGAACCAAGGCCTCCCAGGAGCCGCCCAGTACACCATTAATAAAAATCAGCCGGGTCACGCTGTGGCGCTGATAAAACGCTTCAATTAGCGGCGTCAGCAGGGAAAACGGAATCTATGGTCACTCCCGTTTTTGCAACACCGATTTTGACGACAAGTTGGCTTGCTTGAATCTATCCGGCGTCTGAATGGGATTTTATTCC
>NZ_JBLKBZ010000027.1:0-44844 GCF_047530935.1 Enterobacter sp. 03-F-07-AD-ECC
TCAATCATTCGGACTCCAACGACTAGTCTAAAAACTAGTATTAAGACTATCACTAACTTAAGTGATACCAACTGTCTGGAGATTCAGGGGGCCAGTCTACAGACGTTTCACCAGTACAAAGAATAACGGAACGAAGAAGATCGCCAGCAGCGTGGCGGCCAGCGTCCCACCAATAATGCCGGTACCGATCGCCACCCGGCTGTTGGCCCCTGCACCGGTGGCAATCGCCAGCGGCGTCACGCCTGCAATAAACGCCAGCGAGGTCATGATGATGGGGCGCAGACGCGTCTGGGCAGCACGCAGCGCCGCACGTGTCAGGGAGTAGCCTTCGGCGACTTTCGCCTCGGCAAATTCAACAATCAGAATGGCGTTCTTCGACGACAGGCCGATGGTGGTCAGCAGTGCCACCTGGAAGTAGACGTCATTGTTCAGGCCGCGCAGGGAGGCGGCAATCGCCGCGCCCAGCACCCCAAGCGGGATCACCAGGATGACGGAAATCGGTACTGACCAGCTCTCATACAGCGCCGCCAGACACAGGAACACCACCAGGATCGAGAGGGCATACAGGCTCATGGCCTGGCCGCTCGCCAGTTTTTCCTGTAAGGACAACCCGCTCCACGCCCAGGTGCTGCCGGACGGCAAATTATTTGCCAGCTGCTCCATTTTGCTCATCGCCGTACCGGAACTGGCACCACTGGCGTTCTCGCCCTGAATTTCATACGCCGCCGATCCGTTGTAGCGCACCAGGCTTTCCGGGCCATACTCCCAGCGGGTGGTGGCAAAGGCGGAGAACGGGGTCATGGTGCTGTCGCTACCGCGTACATACCATTTGTTGAGATCGGACGGCACGGCGCGATAGTCGCTGTCACCCTGGATATAGACCTTCTTCACGCGGCCGCGATCGATAAAATCATTCACGTAGGTGCCGCCCCATGCGCTGGAGAGGGTGTCGGTGACGTCGCTCAGGGAGAGCCCCAGCGACACGGCTTTATTGTTGTCGATATCCACCTGAAGCTGCGGCATCTGCGGCAGATCGTTGGCGCGCACCGCGTGCAGGGAGGCATCCTGATTCGCCTCGCCAATCAGCTGGTTACGCAGCTTGAGCAGCGTGTCGCGGTCGGTGCCGCCGCTCGCCATCAGCTCAAAGGTAAAGCCGTTGCTCTGGCCCAGGCCGTCCACCGCCGGTGGCGTCATGGCAAAGATGGTCGCATCGCGGATGGTGCTCAGCTCCTGCGTGGCGCGCAGGGCAATGGCCTGAGCGGTGTTTTCATCCCCCTTACGTTCGGACCAGTTTTTCAGGGAGACAAACGCCATCCCGGCGTTCTGGCCGCTGCCGCTAAAGCTGAAGCCCTCAATGGTGAAGATAACGTTGGTGTTGGCTTTCTCTTTGGTGAGGAACCACTCGCGCACCTGGCGGCTGACTTCGGCGGTACGTGTCGATGTTGCGCCGGCTGGCAGGGTGTACTGCACCATGATTTCGCCCTGGTCTTCCGTCGGCAGGAAGCTGCCCGGCAGTTTCAGCATCGCGAACCCCATCGCGCCGCAGAGCAGGACGTAGATGACCAGCATGCCGCCGGAGCGGCGCAGCGCGCGCAATACCTTGTTCTGGTAACCCTGCTCGGTCTTGCTGTAGAAGCGGTTAAACGCGCCGAAAAAGCCCTTCTTATGTGGGGCGGTGTGACTCAGAATCGAGCCGCACAGCGCAGGCGTCAGGGTTAATGCCACCACCACGGAAAGGAGCATCGCCGAGATAATGGTGACCGAGAACTGACGGTAAATCACCCCGGTGGACCCGCCAAAGAAGGCCATCGGCAGGAACACCGCAGAGAGCACCAGCGCAATGGCGATCAGCGCACCAGAGATTTCGCCCATCGATTTTTCCGTGGCTTCCCGGGCGGGCAGCCCTTCGTCACGCATAATACGTTCGACGTTTTCCACCACCACGATGGCATCATCCACCAGCAGCCCTATCGCCAGCACCATCGCAAACAGGGTCAGGGTGTTGATGGAGTAGCCGAACAGCGCCAGTACGCCAAAGGTGCCCAGCAGAACCACCGGAACGGCCAGCGCCGGGATCAGCGTGGCGCGGATGTTTTGCAGGAACAGGTACATCACCACAACCACGAGGATAATGGCTTCGAACAGAGTCTGAATGACATCCTCAACGGAGATTTTGATGAACTCGGTGCTGTCTTTCGGGTAGGCCACGTCGTAGCCTTCCGGCATCGACTTTTTGAACTCGGCGATTTTCTCTTTCACCGCCGTGGCGGTATCGAGCGCGTTAGCGCCCGGTGAAAGCATCACCGCCATCCCCGCGGCCGGGTGGCCGTTCAGCTTCGCGGTGGAGGTGTAATCTTCGCTGCCCATCTCCACGCGTGCAACATCGCTGATGTGTACCACCGCGCCGTTAGACTGGCTCTTGACGATGATATTTTTGAACTGATCCACCGTCTGCAGACGCGACTGGGCGCGCACGGTGGCGGTCAGCTGCTGGGCGTTCGACGAGGGCAGCGCGCCGATTTTACCGGCGGAAACCTGCACGTTCTGCGCTTCAATCGCGCTCTGTACATCTGAAGGCATCAGCGAGTAGGACGCCAGCTTCGCCGGGTCGAGCCAGATACGCATCGCGTATTCCGCACCAAACACCTGCAGACTCCCGACGCCATCCACACGCGCCAGCGGATCCTGCATATTACTGACCAGCCAGTCGGCGATATCCGAGCTGCTGGCGGTGTCGGTTTTGTCGTACACCCCCATGATCAGCAGGAAGTTGCTCTGCGATTTCTCGACGGTGATCCCGGACTGCTGTACTTCAGTCGGCAGGCGTGATTCCGCCTGCTGGACTTTGTTCTGCACCTGGACCTGCGCGGTGTCCGGGTCGGTCCCCTGTTCAAAGGTGACGGTAATGCTCACCGAGCCGTCCGAACTGCTGGTGGAGGTGAAGTAGAGCAGGTTATCCAGCCCGGTGAGCTGCTGCTCGATCACCTGCGTCACGCTGTTTTCCAGCGTCTGCGCGGAGGCACCGGTGTAGGTGGCGGAGATCTTGATCGACGGCGGGGCGACGTCCGGGTACTGCGCAACCGGCAGCGTGCGGATCGCCAGTATCCCGGCGAGCATAATAAGAATGGCGATCACCCAGGCAAAGACCGGGCGACGCACGAAGAAACGGGAAAACATCAGGCATTTCCTCCGCTGGATTTCATCTCTTCGGCCTTCACCTGTTGGTCGGCGGTGACTTTGTCGGTGCCTTCCACAATCAGCCTGTCACCCGCCTTCAGACCGCTCAGCACCAGCCATTTATCGCCGTAGGTGTCACCCGTTTCCAGCTGGCGTTGCTCCACCTTGTTGCTGGCGTTCACCACCAGCGCAGTGGCTTTGCCTTTGGCATCGCGGGTAATGCCCTGCTGAGGAGCCAGGATCGCGTCATCCATGATGCCCTCGTCCACTCTGGCGCGGACAAACATTCCCGGCAAAAGCTGATGCTGTGGGTTCGGGAAGACGGCGCGCAGGGTGACCGAGCCGGTCGATTCATCCACCGCCACTTCGGTCAGCGCCAGACGACCCTTTTCGCTGTAGGTGCTGCCGTCTTCTAGCTGCAACGTGACGCTCAGCGTATCGCTGTTCGAGGCGAGGGTTTGTTTGCGTAATCGCAGCAGATCGGCACTCGAACGCGTTAAGTCGACATACATGGTGTCCAGCCCGCGAATGGTGGCCAGCGCGGTGTCCTGCTGAGCGGTCACCAGCGCGCCGGGCGTGACGGAGGAGATGCCGATGCGTCCGGCAATCGGCGCGGTGACGGTAGTCCAGTTGAGGTTAATGCGTGCGCTCTCCTGCGCGGCTTTCTTTGACTCGACGCTGGCCTTGTCCTGCGCGCAGGTGGATTTCGCGTCTTCCGCGTCCTGGCGCGACACACCGTCGTCTTTCACCAGCTGCGCATAGCGCCGGGCTTTCTGGCAGTCGGCCTGCACCAGCGCTTGCGCCTGTTTCAGCGCCGCGGCGGCTTCATCAAACGCGGCGCGGTAGCTGGAGGGATCGATCTGATACAGCGCTTGTCCGGCTTTCACGGTATCGCCTTCGGTGAACAGCCGCTTCTGAATAATGCCGCCCACCTGTGGGCGAACCTCGGCGCTCATTGCGGCGGTGGTACGCCCGGTCAGTTCACTGACGACGGACACCGGCTGGCTCATGAGTGTGACAATCCCCACTTCCGGAAGAGGACGTTGGGGAGCAGATGTTTGCGCATTATCACACCCTGTCAGGAGGAGTAATGCGGCGATGGAGGTTGTTATCTTTTTCATCATCTTTTTCCAGGGTGAACGATGCCCGCCCTGTTAATGGCTTAACAAGGAGGAGGGCGTTTTAAAGGCACAGCGATACCGTATCTCTGGCAGAACCAGAAATGGTAAACCGGGAAATTACCTGTTCCCGTTAATTATTCACATGCGATTACTTCGCAGTGAAAAGCATATTTAAAATATTCTGATAAATCGGCTCTAATTGTTCTGACGGCACGTTTAAAGGCGTAAGCCGACGGTAAATTGTGCCTTCGATCATCACGGCGGTAATCTCCACGCAGCAGCGAATATGTTCATCACTTAAATGAGGAAACTGCTTTTTCAGGTGCGCACAGGCGTTGCTAAACATACGGGCCTCGGCTGCGGTTAACATGGCGGCCACCTGCGGATTACGCGTCGCCTCGGCGGACATTTCGAGCATCAGCGCATCGTCGTCTTCGTTAATCGTCTGACGCCAGGCGAGCGCCTGCGGCATGCCTTCCACCACCGTTTTGTCCTGCATTCCCTCGATACGGGAATCGATAATACGGCGGATCATCTCTTCAATAATCGCGTCTTTGTTACTGAAATAACGGTAAATTTGCCCGACGCTGAGTTTCGCCTCGCTGGCGATTTGCGACATACTGGCCGCATGAAATCCACTGGCGCGAAAGCAGCGGCGCGCGGCGGTGATGATCTCGTCCTGACGTTGTTTCTGCCGTTCTTCCAGTTTTGTGCTCATCGTCGATTACCGGGTAAAAAGTGAGAATGATCGTTCTCATTATACGTTTTGGGTGCGTATTGGAAAGGCTTTTTTTATTTACATATTGAATGAATATTTCAGGATTTAAAAAATGGAGGAAATAAGGAGTTTTTATGAAGGTTAACCTGTGAGATATTCAGATTGCGTGGAAAATAAGGAGAAAAATATGCACCTGAGCATAACAGAAAAAGTCACACCCGCAGAAAAAGAAGAGTTATTTGTGGGATTAAGAGCTTACAACGCCCAGTTTTTAGATATGACGAACTTTAGTGGTGATATTGGCGTTTACATGCGAGACGAAAAGGGCGTCATGCTGGGTGGATTAATCGGCGTACGAAAAGGTGAATGGCTGAATATTGATTATCTCTGGGTGAGCGATACCGTACGGGGAACAGGCGTGGGCAGCCAGCTTATCAAAACGGCGGAAGAAGAAGCCAGACGTAAAGGCTGTACACATGCCCTGGTCGACACGGTCAGCTTCCAGGCGCGTCCGTTTTATGAAAAACAGGGGTACCAGCTGCAGATGTCTTTGCAGGATTACCCGTACCCAGGCATGCAGCGTCATTATCTGACGAAAGCGCTTTAGGCCCGGTTCTGCATTAGTCATTCCGCTATTTATTGCGAGTCGCTTTCTGAAATTGACGAGTCTCGCTTGCCTCCCTTGAGGGCGATGGCACATGCTTCGGCCTGGTCATTCAACCAGGGAGATAGCAATGAAACGTACAGCAAAACTCTTCAAAAAGGGGCGACGTCAGGCAGTGATGTTGCCTGCTGACTTCATGTTTGATACGGAGAGTGTTTACATCCGACGAGATGAGGAAGGGAATGTCATCTTGACTGCGAGATCGGAAAAGGAGCGTCACAGAGATAATTTTTTACGTTTATTGAAGCAGACTGATGTTCCTGATTCTTTCCTGAGTAAAGAGGAACGCAATCAGAGCTATACAACAAGAGATCCATTTGAAGGGTTCTAGAAAATGCTGCATATGTTGGATACAAACATAGTAAGCCACCTCGTCAGGCAACATCCCGGGGTGATAAAGCACTATTCTCGCACCCCAATAGAAAAAATGTGTATTTCAAGCGTGACGGAGGCTGAACTGCTTTATGGAATAGCCAAAAAGCAAAGTGACAGATTACAAAAAACAATACTTGAGTTCCTTAAAACCATCACTATTTGCGACTGGGACAGTGAAGCCGCAGCAACGTACGGTGAACTCCGCGCAGAAATGGAGAAGAGAGGGAGAGTGATGGGCGATCTCGATCAACTGATCGCTGCGCATGCTCTTAGTCGGGGTACAACAATAGTGACCAACGATCATGCATTCAGAATGGTGCAGGCGCTTGCCGTTGAGGACTGGACAACAGCGTCGTGATCGCCGATGCCTGGTGGCGCAGCGTCACCCGGCAATAGACCGCATATAACCTATCCTTCTTATTGATTCCTTTTCGGTTTTTATTTCACCGCCTCGTTGCCGATATAGTCACTGAAACGTTCATCAAAAGGATAGGTCTTGTGAAACTTCGATTGGGTGCTCTGGTTCTCGCGGGTCTGCTGCTGGCAGGTTGCGATCAAAGTGGCAGCGATGCCAAACACATTAAAGTCGGCGTAATCAACGGCGCGGAGCAGGATGTGGCTGAAGTCGCCAAAAAAGTGGCAAAAGAGAAATACGGTCTGGATGTGGAGCTGGTCGGGTTTAGCGGTTCGCTGCTGCCCAACGATGCTACCAACCAGGGAGAACTGGATGCTAACGTCTTCCAGCATCGTCCGTTCCTTGCAGAAGATAACAAGGCGCATAACTACAAACTGGTTGCCGTAGCGAATACCTTCGTCTTCCCGATGGCCGGTTATTCCCGCAAAATCAAATCCGTGTCTGACCTGAAAGACGGGGCGACCATTGCCATCCCTAATGACCCCACCAACCTCGGTCGCGCGCTGCTCCTGCTGCAAAAAGAGAAACTGATTACCCTGAAACCGGACGTGGGCCTGCTGCCAACCGCGCTGGATATCACCGCTAACCCGAAAAAACTGAACATTATGGAGCTGGAAGGGGCGCAACTGCCGCGCGTGCTGGATGACCCGAAAGTGGATGTTGCCATCATCAGCACCACCTATATCCAGCAAACCGGGCTTTCCCCGGTGCATGACAGCGTCTTTATCGAAGATAAAAACTCGCCGTACGTGAACATCGTGGTGACGCGCGAAGACAATAAAGACGCAGAGAACGTAAAGGAATTTATCCAGTCCTATCAGTCACCGGAGGTAGCGAAGGCGGCGGAGACCATTTTTAACGGCGGAGCGGTGCCGGGCTGGTAATGCCCACGGAATTTACACCGTCACGCTGGCATCTATCCGGCTTTCCGGCCAGAGGAAACCCTGGCCAAACCGTGCCCCTGAGGCGCAGGCTCGCTGAAAGTCCTGCGCGGTTTCAATGCCTTCGACGACAACAGCCCGGGCAATCTTCTCTCTGACGAAGTGAACCAGTGAGTCAAAGCGGGCGGGAGAGCTCAGCTCTGAGCGGTCCAGCTTGATGCCATCTACCGGCAGAGCAAGACGCGCATAGTCGTCTGCCAGTTCCTGAGTCAGATCATCCAGCCAGACTTTCCAGCCCGCCGCCTTAAGCTGAAGCAGGGCGTGATGGATGCCGCGTTGCTCTGCGGCACTCATGCGGGTCACGGTTAACGGATCCTGAATTTCTATCGTTAAGCGCTGCTGGTGACGTAGCGCAAGCAACAGGTCGATGGCTTTAGCATCAAGCAGCTGGTCTGCCGGGAGATTAAGCCAGTACTGGCCTTTGTCCGGCATCTGCAGCAGCGTATTGGCCTGCCAGAAAAAAATTTGCAGCGCGCTACGGGTGGGCAGTGAAGCGAAGAGTGCGTCAAGATTCACGTTGTGGATCTCCACCAGAACCTCATGCGCCACCGCCTGGCCGGAATGCAAATCGACTAAAGGCTGAAACCGCAATCCAGTGATGGCATGCAGCAGGGGAGAGGGAAGCACGGTGTACATGACAAGACCTGCAGAAAAAAAGGTTCCCGCGGACACGGGAACAAAGGCAAACGACACACGGTCGGGAAGTTAATTCAGGATCCAGCGAATGCTCTGATAGAACGAGGGGCCCCGCACGGCCTTCAGCTTATTCATGGCATTGTTTTTGTAGAAATAAACCAGCCTGACGTTGCAGCCGAGCTGACGGGCAATTTGCTTGGTTTTCAGGTTACATGAGTAGCCCCGCAGCACGCTCGCTTCCTCGTTGGAGAGCCTTGCAGGGCGCTGCCGCGTCGTAATGCTCACGTTGTAATGGTTTAACGCTTTTGGCGTCTGGCTCATCAGGATTTGCCACATCGCCTTGATATCCCCCAGCGACACGCGCTTATTGATGACCCCATCCACATGCTTAAATTTCAGAAAACCGACGGATAACGAATAGATATAGATCCTCGCCGCTGGCTGTTTTTCTTTAATGCGCAGAATATCTTCATTGGGCGTAATCATAAAACTGCCGATATTCAGTGGATCATAAATGACGATGTCCCAGGTTCGTTCGCTGAGGAGAAAATCTTCAATATTGCTGAACCCATGGAAAATAACATCCCGATGCGCGTCAGGTTCACGGTTGCCAAGATATTGCAGGCCAATCATTGTGAACTCACAACTATCAATAACGGCCACATGTATTGTTTCTTTCATGGTCATTCTCCTTTAGTTGGGCACCCGGTCCGTGTAAGAGAAACAGTAATTTGAATCGTGCGGTCACCCATGCCTTTGTCGCGAGACATGGCATAAAATGTATGCCAGGAGAATGTATTGCGTAAAGCCAATCCCTTTTATTATCGAAAGATAAAATTCAAAAAATATTTTAAGGTGAGATCTAATGTTTTTAATCTTCTTATAATATTAGAGATAGATTTTTATCCTGAGAAATGGCGTTTGTTAAGGTTTGATATGGATAACACGCTCTTTTTATGGGGTTTTTAGGCGGGGTTTTAGCACGTTTTGGGTGTTGGTTCGCCACTTGTGTTGCTTCGCCAGGAATTTTAGCCACCCGGGCGTTAAAATCCTGGTGGGAATAAGTTGTGAGCATGGGCTTATTACACTACTATCAGTCTCCTTTTATCGTGTTAATAATGAAATAATATGATTTTTTCTGAATTCACTCTCAGGATTATTGTGTTTTATCGGGTCAATATTCTGCAGGAGATTATAAGCGATGCGCTGCGTAAATTACTGCCTGAATATTCTCTGCAAATATCAATAGTGGAATCAACAGAACAGCTCTTTGATGCCATTAGCGACAGTCAGGTCGATATTGTTATGGCCGAGTTCAGTTATCTGTTTAACCATAAATCGTGGAGCGTACAGACCAGTAACCGGCTCAATATGTTATGTCATACGCACCACGTTAAGCGTGTACTTTTTGTGCCTGAATTACAGTACGGATTATTAAAAAGGGTGCTGGAGATGAAATACGAGCTGACCCTTTCCCTGCAGGACGAGCCCGGCGAGCTGAAAAGAGAATTACAGGCGCTGCTCAGAGCAGAAGAGGCCAGGCCGCGTGTCTCATCGTATCTGAAGGGAATGATGCGCGCCGGCGCGCGCTCGCGTTCGGTGCTTTCTGCCCGGGAGTGGGAGGTGCTGCATCTTCTGGTGGAAGGCTACACCGTGACCGAAATTGCCCAGCTGCGAAGCCGCTCGGCCAGTACCATCGCCACCCAAAAGCACAATGCGATGAAAAAACTCAACCTCACCAACCACAGCGAACTCATCAAATACCTGCAGATGGCGGGCCGGATCGGGAGTTAAGCATCGATTCGCCGGAACGACAGCGTCCCGGCAGATGCGCATCAGGGGTAGATAATATTCAGCGTCGCCGTCGTATTGAGTTTGCCCTGACTGACCTTCGCCGGTGCCCAGACATAATAGGACGCCGCCATGGGCAGGGTGAACGTCTTGCTCAGTGCCCCGCCCGCCGCCACGTTGAACAGCAGCGTGGCATTTCCGCGGCTGGTGGTAGAGGTCGAGAAGATGACCGGCTGTTGCGGGTTATTCCGCTGAATCAGCCGCAGCCCCACGCCCTGTGCGGCACCGCTGCTGGTATCAACCAGTACGGAACTGTCGGTCGACAGCAGTTGCGTGCTGGAGAGGAACATCTCAATCGCCCGGTCAGACGTCCCGTTTGTCCCCAGATTCTGACAGCTCATATTGAGCGTAAAGGGCGTCAGCCCTGGCTGGGCAGAGGCACTCAACTGTGGGATACCCAACGTAGGTAAATGAACCGTCAGCCCCGCGTTGTCGAAAGAGCAGGTGGTCAGCTTCGGCGCATATTTGATGGTCATCGGCTGGCCAAACATATCCCGGTTATCGTATGGCCACTTAAAGCCGTTAAACAGCCACTGCACGATTTTCACCAGCTGATTGATCGGCCAGGTAATGATCTCCCAGAACGACATGCCGCTCATATCGCTGACGAACAAGACATCGCTCATGGTCGCCGTGTCCCCCGAGAGGGTCGTACCACTCTGATCAACCAGCGTAAAGCGCACGGTAAACGGCGTATTCAGTTCTGAAGCCGTATGGTTACCGCTCGCGCTCAGCGTCTTGTTGGGATGCGTGCTGATGATCTCCGCCCGCACCCTGTATTTGTCATTGCTGAAGCCCAGAATGGTGGCGTACTTACTGTCGGTCGAGAGGATCGGCGTGTAAGAAAACTCGCTGTTGCCGGTTGAGCAGTTAAACGAGCCGCTGTACTGGGTGCTGAAGCTCCCGGTCCAGGTCGGCGTGGCGGGCGTCAGCTTATCCGACAGATCGACGCTGATCGGCGGGCCATAGGAAATACTGCCCCCGGAACAGGTGGCATAGCTTGCCCCGCTGACGCAGGCGAGAAACAGAAAGGTCAGTAACCGTATCATGTTGATGTTCCGTTAGTAATGGCAAACAGAGGACGGGCTTTCCAGCCCCCACGCCGGTGCGGCGATAGTGCAATTTCCGCCACGCAAATGAACGCTAAGCTCACGTGGTGGTTGTTCCGCGCGAATGTAGAGCACGCTGGCCTGGCCGACATAACCCACCGACTCGCTGCGCTCGTTCAGCACTTCGGTACCAAACGGCAACGGTGCCCCGTCCGGGCGGGTGGCGCGCAGCATCCAGGACTGGCGCTGGTCGGTATCGAAGCGGATATAGTTCACCGCGCCATCGTAAGGGGCGACGTTAGCGATGTTGCCCAGCACTTCTGCCCCGCGGCTGTTCGCCGTTTCGGACAGGGTGATGGCATTTTTACGGTACGGCGTGGCGTAAGGCACCAGCGCCACGCCATCACGGTTGGTCACGATACTTTCGTCGCCGTTAACCATCAGCCCTTCCGCCTGCGGCGCATCGACAATGGTCATGGTGGAGCCGGTTTCGTTGGAGGCAAGCAGATGCCACGGCACGGCCACCAGGCTGCCGCGCCCGTTCAGCCCCATCTGGCGGTAGTCGGAGGATTCACTGTAGGAGCCGCCAAGCGTCGCGAAGTTTGCCCGGTATGCGGTGTTCACGCTGGCGGTGTTGTTCCCGCCCCGCGCATTGCTGCCGGAGAGCGTATAGCTCAGGCGGTTCGACGCCAGCGCGTTGCCGCTCATGCTGATATTGCTCTGTTCATAATGCGAGTCGCTGGCCGTCAGGCTGGAGGTGACCCACGCGTTGTTATCAAACAGCGAGAAGGGCAGGCTGAGGGAGAGGTAAAAACGCGTCTCTTCTTCACGCTCGCTGTTGCGCACCCGGCTGGCGGAGACGGTATAGCTGGCCCGGCCGATGGCGTTGGAGTAGCCGGCCTGATATTCGCGCGAGGTTTGGCGGGAATTCCAGTAGTCGCGCTGTGTACCCGAGATAAACACCGTGCCCCAGTTGTCGGGCAGACGCTGGTTCAGGTTAAGCGTGAAGGTGTTTTTAGGCTGTGCGGCGCGCAGGGCATCCCAGGTGCTCATCGTCATCTCCGGGGCGACCCCGAAGCGATCTTCATACTCGTCATACTGTGCTTTCAGGCGTTGATACCCTTCCCGGGAGTAAAGCGCGTCGCTAAAGCTGTAATACCCTTTCGTGGAGTAGCGGTAGGCCGCCAGCGTGAAGTTGGTGGCTGTGGTATCGATAAATTTACTGTACGACACGCGAAAGCTTTGGCCGCTGTCGGTTCTGTCCTGCAGCGTGGTTTTGGCGTGGGTGACATCCACGGATACCGCGCCAAAGGGCAAATTCCAGCCGGTGCCGATAAGCCCCGCCTGATAATTATCGCTCACGATCGTGCCCGTATAGCCGGTCATCAGGTTATTAAAGCCATAGCGCAGCGTGGCCTGCAGGAACGCCGGGTCCGCCTCAAGGGTGTTTTGATGAACCTTTCCCGCCACCACGCTGTACTCGCTCACACCCTCTTTGAGCATGCCGGGCACGGCAGAGAAAGGCACCGTGAATGATTGCTGGGAACCGTCCGCTTCGCGCACGACCACCAGCAGGTCGCCCGCTGAACCGGTCGGCTGAATGCTGTCGAGGGTGAACTGGCCCGGCGGAACGTTCTCCTGATAGATGACGTTACCGTTCTGCATTACCTTCACCAGGGCGTTAGTGCGCGCCACGCCATGTACCACCGGTGAAAAGCCCTGCTGCGAGTTAGGGCGCATTTTCATATCGGAGGCCAGCGACACGCCGCGTACACGAAGGGAATCAAACAGATCGCCGGGAATATAAAAGTCGCCCAGCGTCAGGTTGGATTTCAGCGCCGCCAGCGGGCGGCGAAGGTAGCGGGTGTTATTCTGCCAGCTGCTGTCACCGCTGGCGGATTTGCGCCAGGTACTGCTGTCGCGAAACTGCCAGCCGAGCAGGTTGGCCCCGGAATCCAGCCCGGCGTAAAAATCATCGTTGGTCTCTTTGGCGGAGCCTTTTGTTCGCGTGTTGTACCAGGTGGTGTTCCAGGAGAGCATCAGCGCCGGGATCCCTTCGTCCCAGAACTGAGGGGCAACATAGCCCTCTTCGGTACGTAAGACGGCCGCCTGTGGCACGGTGAGTCCCAGACTAAGCGTGCTGGTGTCCGTTTTTACCTCGCCGCCCTGAACCAGATCGTGCAGCTGCACCTGGCCGTCAGTAATGGCGGGGGCCGGAATCGCTTTGGTGTTGATCCCCAGCATAAGCGCGTCTTTCCAGGCAAGGCGAACGTCATCCTGTTGCTCGCCGTAGGTCACCGTATAGCGCCCCTTCCAGTCTCCGTTGACGTAAATATCCATCTCCTGGGGACCGGCTGGCATGGCGTTGTTTTCGTAAAAGCGTGACAGATCGGACTCACCGGATGCGCCAGCAAGCAGGGAGGTATCAAACGTTACCGCACCTGATTTATGCGAAAGCAGAAGCGAGCAGACAGCCAGCATGCAGAGCCTGTTTTGTTTCATTTTCATGGTGAGTCTTTCCGATCACTGGCTGGTGAGCGTGCGGGTTTTATACGCACCCAAATCATCCACATACATCAGCTGGTAGGTTTGGCCGCGTTTCACCGCGTTTTTTGTTGCGACGGTGAGTTGACCAAATGGCGCGACCATCGGTGATTCCTGCAGTAATTTGGTTTTGCCCTGGGAAATATTGGCAACCGTAATATGGAAAGGGCTGTCATTAACGATGCGGAACTGTTTACCGCTGGCAATCAGCGTCAGTTTCCCCGTTGCGTTATCCAGCGTGCCGGTTAACGAGGCCGGGCGATAAAACATTTTGATGCGTGATTTAATCGCCAGCTGAACGGTATTCTGGTTTTGTATATTTTCCGGCTTTGGCGGAATGTCGAGCACGTTCAGGAAAAAGACCGATTCGCGATCGCCCGGTAAATTCGCAGGCAACTTTTTTATCCGCAATTGCTGACCATTATGTTCGCTGACCTTCACCACCGGTGGCGATAACAGAAAAGGAACGTTTGCCGTTTCCGGGGTGGAGTTAATATCGCCGTCATCAATCCAGGATTGCACCAGCGCAGGGGCATCACCCGTATTGATTAACTGAACAATGACCTCTTTGTTATTCTCAGGATAAAGAACACGCGTGCCATTAATCACAATATTGGCCCATGCGTTGCCCGCGCTGAGCAGCAGAGATGCCAGCATAATAATCTTACGCATATTGGTAACCTTAAATACAGGCTTCGCCGGGACGAAGCCTGATTAACTGAAATTACAGGTAGGAAATGGTGTAGGTCACGTTAGAGCTCAACGCACCGACCGTTGCAGCAGCGGCGTTGGTTTTATAGTAATAAACGTCCAGCGTCAGCGTTTCTGAATCTGGCGCCGCTGAGGTACCCATAATGCTGGTGGTGTAAGCCTGGTTCAGCGTAACCGGTGTAGATTTACCTGGTTCCACTAAGGCGAAACCGACATTACGCGCCACGCTGGCGTCGTTTTCATTAACGCTGTTATTCAGCAGGTATTTGCCGTCGGTAGAAATATTATCGGCGCTGGAGAAATACACTTTCAGCGGCGTACCGGTCGTACCTGCTGCTGGCGTACAGCCAGAGAAGGTTAACGAAATGGATTTTTTATTTTTTGTAATCAGGCCAACCGTTGTTCCGGCATCCTTAACCGAAATGGGGGAGAGGGCGACGGTCATATCCGCGCTTTTCCCGCCATTAATCGTACAGGTGGTATCGGTAATAGCACCGGTAAAGTTAATTACGCCACCTGCTGAGTTATCTGCGGCAATGGCGTGAGTAGAGGCAATGGCTGCGCCAAGCACAGATACGGTCATGATCGTTTTGAACATGATAAACTCCATAATATTTTGTTTTATCTAAGAAAGAATGTTTCCCGGCTGCGCAACACACTGTGACAGGCTTACGCGCATCGCGACCTGAGTACGAGCCTTGACGATATTATGTTGCATCAAAAAGATACATAACAAAACATTATTCCGTTAAGATTAAAATAATGAGATTATAATCTTACTATAACGTTCTTTTAAGGATCATAACCTAAATGCCTTCATTCGAAGGTCTTAATTAATGAATTAATAATTGTTAATTTATGAAGTTTTCTATGCGGCGTGCTCAAATAATATTTGATGACTTGACCACACCCTCTTTAGACCTATTATTGCGAGGGAAATACAGTAGTTTATAACAGTGGTGTAACAATCATATGAAGTATCTTATTGATCTCGCAATGCTTTATGAAGTGGACTCCGGTGTGATCATGATAAATGGAGAAGAGGAATCTTCCATTAAGTTATCAAATCAGGCGGCACGTTTGTTATATGAACTCATCATTAATAATGGTAAAACCCTCGACAGGGACGACCTGATTAAGAAAGTCTGGGAAGACCGGGGTTTTTCCGGCTCCTCGGTCAGTCTTAATGTTGCCATAAGTGAAATTAGAAAAGCTTTTCGGAGTTTAGGACGTGACCCGCTACTGATTAAGACCATTCGTGGAAAAGGTTTTAGTCTGGCCGCGCATATTGAACATCACACTGTCAGGCCGCCCGTGGCCGCTCCGGAAAAAATGGTGGCGGAAACCGTCGATATTGTGACGCAGCAGCGAGACCCGCCTGAAGGTTTGCGTCGTCGGGACAGCGGCTTTACCACCCTGTTCGTGATGGCACTGGTGGCAATAATGGGTATTGCCGCGCTGCTGTTCTACCAAAATATGCGCGTTGCCGATCGTCCGAAGGAGTCCGATATCTATCGGCTGGGCAAAATTGACCGCTGTACGGTTTATCTTATCGATAAGAACATGTATCAGCCGCTGCAGGTCTATCTTAACCGCGCTAAAGAGGCGATCGCCCGTCAACATATCGACTGCGAACATCAGGCTGCTGATGCCTATTATTCAAAGTTTAAAAAATCACAGCTGGAAAATGATTTTTTGGCCGTCTGTTATCTGCAGGATGGCGCCGATAGCTATAAAAATTGTATCTCTTACAGAAGCCTGACAGGGAGTTAAAATCATGTCGAAGAGACAGATGGGTATATTATTGGGCGTGGTACTGCTGCTTTCCGTTATCGTCATTGCCGTGCTTTACCCGAAAAGAACTCAGGAAGTGGGATTTGGCTGTCAGTCTGATACGGTTTCCAGGAAAAACTATTCAACGGGAGAGTCGACCGCCCTGTCGTTAACCACGCTGTTTCTTTTTAATGGCAGCGATATTGTCACGGTGATCCATAAAGGGGTATTCACCCGCGGCGACAAACGTTATTTGATTGACCGAAACTATGTCCTTAACGTTGAGAAAGTTGCTGGCAGTGATATTTACTATATTAAAGGAAAAAAACTGCAGAAATCTGATGATGACATTGCCCCTGATGGAATTGTCAATGAGCTGCTAATGGACAGTATCGACTTCTTTTATGTTACCCGGGTTAAAGGTCATGCCTGGCTAATTAAAGGGCTGGTATTACCAATAATGATGTGCGTGGCTGTACCCACATCCTGATATTCTGCAGAATAACCAGAATAGATGTTTATCTATTCATCAAAAAGTCTCAATTTTATTCATTATGTAACAACAAGATGCAAAAGCAGGCGGATATTTTTCATCTTTTGCTTTAAAGGGAATGAAATTTTCTGTATTGCCTCGTTATTTTTCGGGTGACTATACTTCGCCCCGAAAAAGGGGCTCCCCTTTTTTAAACATCTGGATTCTTTTTTGAAGGACTAAATAAATGAATAAACTGAACGCTATCGTTCTGGGCTCACTGCTGTCTCTTTCTGCCCTGAGCGTTGCTCATGCAGCGGAAACTACTGCTTCTGCAACCTGGCAAGCTTCTGCAACGAAAGACAGCGATTCCGATCTGGTTGTCACCCCAACACGCGCACTGAACTTCGTTTATAGCGCAAACACGAAAGCCTTTAACACCGACACCGGTCTGTTTGATGTGGCTATTCGTGGCGATCACTCTTCTGCAACCAGCTTCAAACTGGAAGCTATCGTTGATGACTCTGACAACACCCTGTTCAGCGTTGGCGGCGAAGCAACCAAACTGAAAGTGGGCGCGCGCTTTGGCGGGACCGATCTGGGCTCCATCGGTGGCACAGTGGGTACGAAGTCAACGGCATGGACTACCCTGGTTGACTCTTCAAACAACACCGGCGTCTCTTCTGGCCTGTGGAACCTGACCACCAGCGCAGGCGCGACGGCAAACACCGAAGTGACCGGCCAGGACAAGTTTGTGTTCTACGTCGATTCTGCACAGGACAGCACCGGTGCGGCGAAAGAGTTCAAAGACCTGACCAACAGCCTGTGGGAAGGTACTGTCTCCGTTGCGTTCCGCGCAACCTGGGGCTAAGAGCTGACAGTTACAGGGGCGTAAGCCCCTGTTTAGGGAAATATCATGTTTAGCCTCAAACCCATCTTCTTCTCTTTATTATTTATTTCCTCCTCCGCGCTGGCGATTAATGTTGGCAAAGTCACCACCATTATTCCTGCCGATGCGGATTCCACCGCCAAGGAATTAAAAAACGAAGCGGACAGCGTGCGCATTATTTCCATCAGCGCCCAGCGTATCAGCAGCCCGATGGATGAAGGCGTGGTGATTAATCCAGAGCAAACCGACGAGCTGCTGCTGACGCCCACGCGCATGGTCATGCCCGCCGGAACCAGCAATATCGTCAAATTTTACTATCACGGTAAGGCCGACGATCGGGAGCGCTATTACCGCATTACCTTCATTGATGAAGGGGTCAGCGAAGATCTCGACAACGGCACGCAAAAGAATGGCAAAGGGATGACCCGCGCCGTGGTGAGCACCATTCTGGTGGTCCAGCCCCGGAAGAAGAACGTCGATTTCGTCTACGTGGCCGGGAAGATCACCAATAAGGGCAATACCGCGTTTCGCGTGAACGCGAGCGGAACTTGCCTGAAACCCAACCCGGAATCGCCGACCACGCCGTGCGTCAAAAACTTTTACCTGATGCCGGGCACCTCCCGCACGATCGACGATATCAACGTAACGGACAGCCATTTTCATCTCGGAATTTGGGACCTGAAACAGTTCATTCCTGTTAAGTAAGGATGCATGGTGAAAAATAAATTAGTGTTGCCGGTGATGATGGCGTGCACATCCGGCCTCTTGCCCGCGTATGCGCATGCGGCCTCCAGCAGCTCCGTGGTTATCGCTAATTACCGTTTTCCCGACTCGCTCTATGCCCTGCTGGAGCAGGGGATCAAAATCCCCGTTTATCTGGTCAATACCCGCCCGGGTGCAGCGCAACAGGCGGGTAGCGCCGGTGACGTGAGCGAGTATGTCCGTATTGGCGACGTAACGATCTACGCAGAAGACCAGCAGCTCGGGCTGCGCGATGTCCAGGTCCAGGAGTCAGACAACGGTATTCGCCTGTCAAAAGAGATGCGGACGCTGCTGCAAAGCATCAACGGCAAGCAGTTTGACGACCATATGCGTATTCCGGTGAGCGCCGGGTCGGCGTTCGAGCTGGATCAGAAAAAAATGCGCCTGCTGCTGAACCTCTCCCAACGTGACTACGGGGTCAATATTCGTCCGCGTGAGGTGGATATCGATGCCCCTGAATCAGACGATCTGAGCGGCACGCTCTCCTATAACCTGGGGGCGTATCACACCGAGAGCGGCTACGGCGACAGCTGGTCCTCCGGCTATCTCAACGCCAAAAGCTGGGTCTCGATGGGGGTCGATCACCTGCTGGTCGATGGCTCGGGCTACGTTAACGAGAACAGCAGCGACACCCAGATGAACGCGGTGATGTGGGAACGTGACTATCAGGGCATGCGCTACGCCGCCGGGATGTTGAACGGCTGGGCGATGCAGTCTCTCGCCAGCGTCAGCGGGATCTCCGGCGGAGAGGTGTACGGCGTCTCCGTGGGGAACCAGGCCAACTCGCGTAAGCGGGACAATACCCTCTCCCTGACGCCGATCGTGGTCTATTTCCCGACCGCCGGAGAAGCCCGCATTCGTCGTGACGGCCAGCTTATTGGTATTCAGCGCTTTGACGTGGGTAACCACGAAATCGACACCAGCGCGCTGCCCTACGGGATTTACAGCGTGGAAGTTGAGGTGGTCAGCGGCAGCCGCACCGTGTCACGGAGCATGTACACCGTGAACAAACCTTTCACTAACAACGTGTCGGAATCGCTGCGCTGGCAGACGTGGGGCGGGATTTATAGCCGCGACAAATCCGTCGTCAACTATAAGAAGTACGCCAAACGGAAAAACGAGCAGGACAACAGCTACTACTACGATTACGACACCAAACATAAAGACACCATGTCGCTGGTCGGCGCCTCCTTCAGCAAGCGCAGCGGGATGGTCGACTGGAACGCCTCCGGCTATATGATGCGCGAACACGTGGTCAGTGAACTGTGGGCCTCCCTGAACCTGACCGGGTACTTCTCGGTGAATACCCAGACGATGGCCGCCTCTGACGGAACGTACCGCGCCAACTACGGGGCTAACGTCAGCCTGCCGTGGAATATCGGTTCGGTCTGGTACTCGCATGAGCAGCTCTCCAGCGGCAAGTTCCTTGATATCTATGAAAACAAAGGCAACACGTGGGGGGCATCGTTCAGCCTGCCGTCGTTTGGCCTGCCGTCCGCCGGCAACCTGAGCCTGATGCGACAGGAAGACGACGTATACCGCTATAAACGCTATCAGGTTGACTACTCCCAGGGGCTGTATGCCGGTCGTTATGGTACGGCGCGCCTGCGGGTGGGGATGTCGCGCAATAAATACGAAGGCTATTACGAAGAGAAAGACCGCTACGTGATGCTCGATTTCTCGATCCCGCTGGGTAACACCGTCTCGGTGGGCGTTTCCCATAACCGCGATACCGGCACGGCGCTTAACGTCAGCGCCAGCCGCCAGTTCGAAGGAGATTACCTGAAGTCGGTTACCGCCAACGTTTCACGAGCTTTCAGCAGCAACCAGGATCGCACCGTGAGCGGCGGGGGCAGCGTGAGCTTCGACACGCCGTGGAACAGCAACATTCTGAGCGTGCAGAGCGGCACCAGCAAAGGCTGGAACTCCACGCTGACCAGCGACGGCAGCGTGGGCTGGTCGAAAGAGGCGGTTGCGGCCGGTAAAGGCACCCACAGCGCAGGGGTGATCGTCAGTACCGGGCTTAAGTCCGACGAGTCGCTCACGCTGAAGCTCAACGGCCGCACGGAGCGCATCAAGGGCGATAAAACCTGGCTGTCGTTACCGGCCTATCAGGCCTATGACCTGGAGGTCATGAACAGTGAAACCGGCACCGAAAGCTATGACATTGGCGCAAACGCTCGTCGTCATATCACGGTTTACCCGGGGAACACGGTGGTGATGAAGCCGCAGGTGAAAAAAATCGTCACCCTGTTTGGCCGCCTTGTTGATGCCAACGGTAATCCGGTGAGCGCCACGCAAATCAAAAACCACGTGGGTCTGACCCGCACCGAAAACGACGGTCGCTTCGTGATTGACGTGGACAAGAACAATCCGGTGCTCAGCATTGCCACGCCGGACGACAGCGTCTGCGAGGTGCGTCTGGATATTGCGTCCAACCGTGGCGCGCTGTGGCTTGGGGACATCTCCTGCGATAAAGGCGATTTCGTCTGGCAGGAAGCAAAAGGAACACGGGAACGTGACGATGAAAAAGATATTCGCTCTTAATCTGCTGCTGATAAGCGCGGCGGCGCAGGCGCAGCAGATGCCCTATTTCGCGATCAACAATCCGGACAACAACGGGACGGGCAACACGGCGGCGCTGTTCAGTCTGAACAGCACCTCCACCGCGTTTTTACACGGCTCGCGGGAGTGGCCCACCCTGAGTGCGAAAACCAACAACGGGATTGCCACCTATATTCCGGACAACAGCTTTAACGGCCCGGCAGGCAGCCCGCTGACCATCAACTTCAGCGTCACTGGCTCCAGCGCCTCGCCGTTCTTTAAGGGCACCGCGTGTTCGTCAAGCTGTGGTACCACGGGCTATACCGCGACGACCAGCTATACCGACACGTCCATGGTGGTGAAACCGCCGGTCATTGAGCCGGGTACCGCTTATGGCCGCTGGGTGCTGGGGGATCCGTTCTTTGATTATCTGCTCAATGCTGCACCTGGCAACGAGGTGACGATTACCTCCACGCCGCAGATCTCCTCTATCGGCAAGGTCACCACCACCAACACGCTGCATAAGGTCGGCACATTGACCATGACCAACTCGCGGGCGCTGGATCTGGGCATTGACCCGATCAGCGGCGAGGTGACCATTGTGGATGGTTCAACCGGGGCGACGTGTACTAAATACACCCGCAATACGGTGTCGGGTGTGCTTTGCGAACTGCTGGAATACACCTTTGTCGGGGAAGATATCACCGGCTACAACCCGGGGCTGGCGCTGACCTCGTCCCGCGTGAACGGCGTGCTGCAATCGCACATGAACGGGGGGACGGGGCTGGCGGCGGAAATCACCTTCGATGAGAGCAACTGGTACAGCATCTCCGGCGGCATCCTGAGCGACACTCGCGTGCTGGCGAATACCTTCCTCGCGGCGCCGCAAAAAAACGGCGGCAAGGCGTACCTGAAAATCTTCCTCCCGAAGGCGCTGATTTTGAGCGTGGCGCAGGCGGGGGATGGCAACAACATCGGCAATATCGTCAGCCTGTGCCTGACGCCGGGTAACAGCTCGCTGGCGGCGGATTTCTGCTTCCAGCCGGGGGGCGGGCTGGTGATTGACCCTATCCAGCCAGGCCTTGCGATCGTGCCGGATAACCCGGATTACGCGCTCGACCCTAACGGCCTGGGCGGTTCCGGGAAAGGCACGATTGGCGAGGGGCCGATAGAGATCCCCTACACCATTACCTACAGCGGCGCGCAAAAAGATGCCGCGATTGCGGTCACGGTGAAGGTCACCGGGCCGACGCAGAGTCTGAACGGCGTGGACTACTGTGCCTTTAGCGGTAACGGCTTCACGGTGCCTGTCCCCGGTAACGTGCTGCTGGGCAAAAGCCAAACGCTGAAGGCGCATAACTGCAAAGGCGAGGCGCTGTCCATTCCCGCACCCGCCACCCATGCGGAAGAGTGGGACAAGATAAGCTCAGGCGTGACGGACATGTGGCTGTGGAAAACCCCGCTGGTATTGCAGTTTGTGATGAACAACCCGGTATCGAAAACCACCTATGACGGTAATACGTGGTTTGGTGAAGTGACGGCTCAGGGTCGAATTGATGTCAGTGCATCCTGGAATTAAACGTGTATGACTGGAAAATTCCTGGCTATTTTCGCAATAAATTGCTTCATTTCCGCAAGCGCAAATGCTTTAATTATTGAAAATCTAAATATTGATTTTCTACCTGAAAAAGAAGTTGTTTTTCAGCCAATAAAAAACGATACCAGCGTACGACAGAATTATACTGTTTCGCTTATTCAGGTTGATGTCCCAAAAGAACACGGGAAAGAGACTGAAATAAAAGATGGCGAGGTGATGTTCTCGCCAAAACAGTTAACTCTGGAGAGCGGCGAGCGGGCCGGATTTAAGTTTTATTATACCGGCCCGCACGACAGCAAAGAACGCTATTATCGCGTTAAATTCACCGAGACGCCGCTTCAGGCGCGGGTTGTGATGAGCAAAGGCCAACGCATTCAGTCGGATGTGGTGGTTTCGCTTGAGGCTATTTTAATTGTCCGACCATGGACAAGGCATTTTGATTATACGTTTAGTAACGGGGTGGTGAGTAATACCGGGAATACCTGGTTTAAATATGTCTCTTCTCAGGGATGTAGCTCACAATATAATGACTCAAAATATCTTCCACCGGGTCAACGGCTGGAAATAGATAATTACGCGCAGCCCGCAAGGCGGATGATTATTTATGGAAATAAAATCATCCCGCTTACGCGCTGCCCGTAACAACCGCTTTCCTTCATAAAAGGAAATTATCCTTTGGCGCAAGCTGAAGATTTACAACTACAGGAGAATAAAATGAAAGCGATTTCATTCGTAGAAGCGAAAGATATTATCGGTGGTGCATTAAACCCATTCGCTGGCCTCGTTAAAGGTGCACAGCTGGGTTATGACACCGGTGCAAGCATCATGGGCATGGTAGGCGGCGTGGTTGGCGGAATTCTGGGTGGCGCAATGGGCTTCCTGGGTGCGCTGGTTGGCAGCTACAACTAATTCAACGAACAGGAAGACAATCATGCAAGTTATCGATTTCAAAAAAGCACAGGCCATCATCGGTGGCTGGGATCCGTTTGCTGCTGCCCTTCAGGGCGCGAGCGCAGGCTATAACGCAGGCAGCCAGATGTTAGGCGCGCTGGGCGGCACCATCGGTGGTGTGTTTGGCCTGGTGGGCGGCTTCATCGGCGGCTTCTTCAGCGCATAAGTTATCGACCTATGCTTATGGCCCGCTTTGCCGGGCCATTTTTTTATTTCAGCCACGGATAATTATGTTTTCGCTTTTTCAGTATAAAAAAAAGGGTAAGACACCCGTTATTCGCCAGCATGAATATACCGAATGTGGGCTGGCCTGCCTGGCGATGGTGCTGGGGCACTATGAACACCACGTCTCCGTCAGCCAGCTGCGCAGGGAGCTTACCGTCTCTGCCGACGCGGGCACTTCGATGGCGGAACTCATGACCCTCGCCAGCGATAAAAATATGACGGGCCGGGTGCTCAAGGGCGAAATCACTGAAATTGAAAGTGCCGAACTGCCGCTCATCGCCTTCTGGCGCGGCAATCACTTCGTGGTGATCGTGAAGGTTGACGGGCGCAGCGTAACGGTCCACGACCCGGCCAGCGGCGTGCGTCGCTACAGCCTCAAGGAGGCGCAAAAACTCTTTTCCGGCTACGTGCTGGAGCTGAAGCCGACGCCGCGCTTCGACAAAAAATCCCCTGACGAGACGCTCACGCTGGGGCGGCTGGCCAATAAATCCCCGAGCTTGTTTCAGCGGCAGGTGCTGCTGTTTGTGCTCTCGATTTTTACCCTCATCACCATGCTGGCCAGCCCCACTTACGTGCAGCTGATCATGGACGAGGCCATCTCGCGCAACGACAACGATCTGGTGATCTTACTCACCGCCATTTTCGCTATCGTCTTTATTTTTGAAGTCATAGGTAAGTTCCTCAAGCAACTGCTTGAGATCCTGATGCGTAACATCGCCTATGACGACCTCAGCCAGTCGGTTCGCCGCTATATGCTGCGTACCCAGACCGGCTGGTTCCGCAGCCGTCCGCCGGGCATTGTGCTGGCGATTGAAAAATCGCTGCATGCCTGTGCGGAGTTCATCAGCAATGGCTATGTGCAGATCCTCTTTTCCAGCCTGATCGCCTTCACCAGCCTGCTATTTATGCTGATGTATAACGTGAAAATCGCCGTGCTGACGATGCTGCTGATGGGGGTGTTCTTCCTGATCCGCTTTTCGCTGATCGGCCCTTACCAGCGCGCGGTGGACGACTCCATCGAGCGCACCGCAAAGTATGAATCGCTGCTGGTGGAGACGCAGAAGGGGATCATCACCCTGAAGGCTAACAACATGGAGCAGGCCCGGGACGCGGTGATGGATAAATCCCAGCGTGAGCACATAGCCGGGCTGATGCGTAAAGAGCGCCTGCTGGCCCGCTTTGATGTTGCCTCGCTGCTGGTGATCAACGCCGAGCAGCTGCTGGTGGTCTGCTTCGGCGCGTGGCTTATCCTGGAAGGGCAGATGAGTATCGGGATGCTCTACGCCTACATCAGCTACAAACGCTATTTCTCCGACGCGATGGTACAGGTGGCGCAAAAACTGCTGGACAAAAATGCGCTGAAAGGGCCGCTGGATCGCGTGGGCGACCTGCTGTTTGCCCCCTCTGAAGCCAGCCAGTTTGGCCGGAAGATTGTGACTTCACCCGTCAGTCTGGCCTTTGAGGATGTCTCTTTTGCTTATCCGGGACGTGAGGCGACCCTGCAGCACATCAACATGACGCTCAAGCAGGGCGAAGAGGCGGTGATTGTCGGCCAGAGCGGCTCCGGGAAAACCACGCTGCTGCGTCTGATTTCCGGGATGTTGCTCTCCACATCGGGCAGTTTGCGGATCAATGCGATCCCGATCACCGAGTGCGATCTCTCCTCTTTGCGCCAGCATATTCGCATTGTGCATGCGGACGATATTCTCTTTACCGGCTCCATTCTGGATAACCTCTCCTGCTTTGATAGCGCGCCGGACAAAGAGCGGGTGATTGCTGCCTGCCGGCTGGCGGAGATTGACCACGTGGTTGCGCGTCTGCCGCACGGATACGAAACGGAGCTGCTGCCGGGAAATACCTTTTTCTCCGCCGGCGAGATGCAGCGTCTGGTGCTGGCGCGCGCCCTGTACAGCCAGCCGAAGCTGCTGCTGTGCGATGAAGTGACGGCAAACCTCGATAAAACCACGGCGCAGAAGGTGCTGGCGAACCTGCGTGGTCTGGGGATTGGCCTGGTGTTTGTCACCCACTCGCCGGAGGTGGTGGGCTGTCACGGACGGCTCTACACCATGGAAAACGGCACGCTGAGGGAGAGTGAGCAATGATGTTTCTGCCCCGTCTCTACGCCCGACTTTGCGCCCGGCAGGCCGGACGTACGCTGCTCGCAAGCCGGATCACGCAAAACTACAGCCAGTTTATGCGCTGCCCGGAGGCTGACGTCCCACCCGATTTTCTGCGCCAGAACGCCCTGGAGATGAGCGGCTTTCATTTTGTCGAGCAGATCTTCCCGCCCGCGCTGTGGCGGCGCAACGTGCGTTTCGATCTCCACGCCCGGGTGGCGGCATTTACCCGCGAGCAGGATTTCTATTCTCAGCCCCGCACCCTGCTGCTGGGCATGCGCTGGGCCGGATTTGGCCTGATCGCGGATGCGCTGCTCGCCACCGCGCCAGACGACGTGCGCTTTCAGTTTGTTACCCGCCTTCCCGCGCTGCACAAGCTGATGGCGGCACACGAGGAGCGGCGGGCAGGGGCGTTTTTCGCCCCGCACCGGCTGGTGACCGTGCTGCTGGTGGATGAGCGCCTCCCGGATGCGCCGCTGTTCATGACCCAGGCGGGCGACCAGAAAGCGTGGTTAACGGACGTGTCGACGCGCTTTTTAACGCGCTACGGATACGTGATTCGTACGCTACTGCCCGGCTGTTCGCTGCACTCGGCGGAATTTGCGCTGGAGAGCCAGACCTATCCCCCTGCGGAGTACCGTCAGGCCGCCACCGCCACGCTGAACGCGTTGCGTAAAACCCCCACGCTCTGGAGTGCATGGGACGATCTTTCAGTGATTTATCATGGATGACATGTCGTGAAATTAAGAAACCGAAACCGACAACGTCGGGCGCTGATCCCGCACCATTTTTCAAAGAGCTACGAGATCAACGCCCCGCGGCTGAAAGGCGTGTTAACGCTGTTTATCTCCTTTTTTCTCTGTCTGCTGGTCTTTTCGATCGTCTTTAACTTTTCGGAAACCACGCTGGCGCGCGGGGTGCTGATCCCGGCCCAGGGGGATGTGGAAGTGCGTGCCAGAGAGTCCGGCACCATCGTGGATTTTGCCGTACGTCCAGGCCAGTACGTGAAAGAGAATGACCCGCTTTTTACCGTGTCGCAGGACTACGGCGGCAAGCAGGGCTCGGTGGTGCAGTTCGATCGCCAGCAGATGGAGGCGGAGAAAAAGCGCAGCGAGCAGCGCGTGCAGACCATTGAAGATTCTATCGCTACGTACCGGAAAAACCTGGCGCAGCAGCTGGATATTGCCGACCGGCAGATTGTGGTATCCCGCGACAAAGTGAAAAAGCTGCGTGCGTTGCTCAAAAACAGCACCGATACCTATGAGGCGTGGAAAGCGATATCCGGGAAAGGCTATGTGTCGAAGGTCGATCTGGATAAAAGCCACAATGACGTGCTCAACGCGCAGCTTAACCTGACGCTGGAGGAGAGCAGTATCCTCGATCTGGAGGCGCGCAAAACCAGCCTGACCGACAGCACTCAGTCGCAAATCGACTCCCTGAGCCAGGAGCTGCTGTACGTGAAAAACCGGATCAGCGAAATTGACCGCAACCTTTCCAGCCGGGGCAGCTCTACGATGGCCATGCTGGCCCCTGCCGATGGCTACGTGGTAGCGATCAACTTCCCGCCGGGCCGGGCCATTACACAAAACAGCGAGGTGGTGGTGGTGATCCGTAAAAACACCGCCGCGTCGATGGAGGGGTACCTCTATGTGCCAGCCACGGGCGTGGGCCGGGTGGCGAAAGGGGATAAGGTGAAGCTGCGCTTTGACTCCTGGCCAGTGGATAAATATGGCTCGGTGGAGGCCACCCTGTCTGATTTTTACGAGGTGAATATTGATGCGCATTCGGCGCTTATCCCGCTCCAGGAGGGGCAGAACTACTATCTTGCCAAGGTGCGGGTGCCTTCCTGGTTTACCGATCCGGACAACAAAAAGCGTCTGCTGATGGGCGGGATGACGGTTAACGCCGATATCGTTATCGATCGCAAACCGCTTATCAATCTGCTGATTGCGCCGCTGGAGCGGGTGCGTAAACGGTTTATCGATTGACCCGATTTCATCGTTCATCGCCCATTAGCCCACAGGCTAACGCCGGGTCGCGGGCTATTCTCCTTATCACACGCACAGGAGAATAGCCCATGAACATCACTCATATTCGCAATGCCACCCAACTGATCACGTATGCCGGTAAACGCTTTTTGATCGACCCGATGCTGGCCGCAAAAGACGCTTATCCCGGTTTCCCCGGCACGGCGCGGGCCGAGATCCGTAACCCAATGGTTGAACTGCCCGTTGACGTCAGCACGCTGCTGGACGCTGATGCGGTGATCGTCACCCACACCCATGACGATCACTGGGATCGCGCGGCGGTGGAACTGATCGCCAAAGACAAACCGATCTATGTGCAAAACGATCGTGATGCCGCGCTGCTGCGAAGCCAGGGTTTTCATAACCTGACGGTCATGACCGACGAGACCACCTTCGGTGATATCCGCATCGCGAAAACCCACGGCGGCCAGCATGGTACCGATCGCGCGTACGCGGTGCCGGAGCTGGCAGAGCGTCTGGGCGAAGCCTGCGGTGTGGTTCTGCGCCACCCCGACGAGAAAACGCTCTACATCGCGGGCGATACCGTCTGGCGTGATGCGGTGGCGGCCGATCTGCAAAAACACCAGCCGGATGTGGTGGTGCTTAATGCCGGATACGCGCATGTGATCGGTTTCGGGCCCATCATTATGGGGGAACAGGATCTGCTCAACGTTCACTTCCTGCTGCCGCAGGCAAAAATTGTGGCGGTCCACATGGAAGCCATTAACCACTGCCTGCTGAGCCGCCGCGCGCTGCGGGAATACGTGGAAGCAAACCAGATCGGTGATGCGGTGAGCATTCCCCAGGACGGCGAAACCGTTATATTCTGAGCACCAAAAAGGGAAGGAGAGACAGATGCCACTTATCAACGTCGCGATTGTCGCGGTGGACGGGTTTAGCCCGTTCCACTACTCCGTTCCCTGTATTCTGTTTGGCGACGCGGTCTCCGGCGAAAAGCGCTTTAACGTGACGATCTGCGCCGAAAAACCCGGTGTTCTCACCTCAAAAGAGGGCTTTGCCCTTAACGCGACGCAGGATTTTTCAGCCATCGCGCAGGCGGATATTGTGGTGGCGCCCTACTGGCAGCACGTGCTGGATCGCCCGCCTCAGGCGCTGCTCGACAGCCTGGTGCAGGCAAGAGACAACGGCGCGGAAATCGTCGGGCTGTGTCTGGGGTCGTTTGTGCTGGCGTATGCGGGCATTCTCGACGGCAAGCGCGCGGCCACCCACTGGGAGTTTGAACATCACTTCCAGTCGCTTTTTCCGCGCGTCCAGCTTGATATCAACGCCCTCTATGTGGATGACGACAATATTATTACCTCCGCCGGGACCGCCGCCGCGCTGGACTGCTGCCTGTATATCATCCGTCAGCGCTTTGGCAGCGTGGTTGCCAACCAGATCGCCCGTCGGATGATTGTGCCGCCGCACCGCGAAGGCGGTCAGGCGCAGTTTATTGCCCAGCCGGTGCCGAAGGACACCCGCGACGCGCGGATTAACTGCCTGATCGACTACCTGCAGCAACACATTACCGAGCCGCATAATCTCGACTCGCTGGCGAAGGTGGTCTCGATGAGCCGCCGCACGCTGACCCGCCATTTTGTCAACGCCACCGGCATGACCGTGGCCGACTGGCTCACCGCCGAGCGCCTGCGGCGCAGCCAGATCTTACTGGAAGCCGGCAATATGCCGGTTGAACGCGTGGCCGAGCTGGTGGGGTTTAACTCTGCGGTGACCTGGCGACAACAGTTTAAGGCGCGTTTTGGCATCAGCCCGACGGAGTGGCGCAAGACGTTTCGTATTCAGCCGTCTGTAGCCAGGCATGATGCGACATGAAGTAACACCGTCTTTTAGGCCGGGAGACCCGGCCTGCGGATGCTTTTAACTCACAACACCTTACTGAACAATCACGCGGCCGTTCAGAGGCTGAAGCGGACGGTTATTGCTGTGCTCAAGCGCTTGCTTAAACATCTCCAGCTGCTTTTCTGACAGGGTGACGGTGTTTTTCATCACCAGCCAGCGCAGCCCTTCGGTGCACGGTGGGGTGGTCAGCGAGCCGCTGAAGCGATAATAGTGCAGGTCAGCCGGGAACAGCGGACGAAGATCGAGGTGTTTATCAATCGAGATTTCGTGGTCCTTTTCCTTCGGAAGGCGCGCCAGCAGCGGGTTGAGTGCGCTGTTTTCCGGGCCGACCTCAAACATAACGGCAAGCACTGCGACATCGCCCTCTTTGCTGGCATGAACAAAGTGCGCTTCCAGCGGGAAGGATTTGCCGTTGATCCGGTTTTCGCTCGGGGTGTGGAAATGGTACTGGCGCAGGGTAAAGATCTGATCGTCCAGACGGAATTCATCTTCGTCGCTGGCGGTCACCTGCAGGGTATGGCCGTTGTTCACCAGCTTTTCGGCGGCGGTATGGAAATTCATCTCCAGCGGCGGCAGCGTGGCGTTATAGGCGTTACGGATATCGATGGGTGACTGGAATTTCCCGGTCTTGCAGGTGGCAAACTCGTCGCTGAGCTCGCCCCAGTTTTCCGGACCACTCTTGCCTTCATACGTCCAGTGTGGGGCAGACCCCGCAAAGACAGAGGCAGATAAGGCGAATACGGATGCGGTCAGAATGTGTTTCATGTTGTGTCTCTCAGAATAAGAAATGCGCGTTAAGATACTGATGGCATTGTACTCTTTTCCAAAAGACCCGTCTTATATTGTGGTTATTTGCGTTAAAGAAAATGAAAGCCCCTTCTTACTCCAGCTTCTCCATCTTCGTCTCTCCTTCCGTCATTGACAGCTGATACAGCGAAAACGATCGGTGCTTCTCAATCAATGTCGCCAGCTCCGGCGAGTGGCTGGTGAGCCAGATCTGCGAGTAGCGGCTGGCCTCGGCAATCAGGCTTGCCAGCGCGGGCAGCATCTGCGGATGCAGGCTGTTTTCCGGTTCGTTGAGGGCGATAAACGCCGGTGGGCGCGGGCTTAACAGTGCCACTGCCAGGCACAAAAAGCGCAGCGTGCCGTCAGAGAACTCCGCCGGTTCCAGCGGGCGGCTTAAGCCCTCACGCTGCATCATCATGCGAAAACGTCCGCCGGTGTTGTCGCTGTAAAACACGCAGCCGGGGAAAGCCTGATCAAGAATGCGCATCAGCAGCAGTTCATCGCCAATCTCGACAATGGTCTGGAATGCCGCCGCGAGGTTGGCGCCGTCGCTCGCTAGCACCGGAGAGCGGAAACCCACCTGCGGGGCACGCATCATGGAGCCGCTTGCAACGGAAAACTCATGATAAAATCGCCAGTTACGCAGGGACTCGCGCATCTGCGACACTTCCGGGTAAAGGTGCGGTTCGCCGAGCTGTCCGAATACCGATTCGTTCTCGTACAGCGTGCCGCTGTGGGTCACTTTCTCGTGATGGACGTTATTCAGGAAAACCGCCTGATTTCTGCGCTTCATCAGCTGTGCCGACGGGCGGCGGTGCTGGCCGCTCAGCCAGAGCGACTCTTCCTTGATCACCGGATCGAGCTGAAACTGCGAGGGATAGGGCAGCTTCTCAACAAAGCCTACCTGCAGCTCGTATTCGTAGGTTTCGGTTTCTACCGCCAGGTTCATCCGTCGCAGCTGGTCGCTGCGGGTTTTACCCGCCCAGAACACTTTCAAAATCCCGCCTTCATTCGCCAGAGCCTGAGAAAACTGCCCCTGCGCGGCGCTGTGCATCAGGTGTATCGCCTTGTAAATATTTGATTTCCCGGTGCCATTCGGGCCGAAGACAATGTTGAGTTGTTCCAGCTCCAGCGACATATCGCGAATTGAGCGGTAGTTTTGAATGTGCAGGGTGTTAATCACAGGCCGATCCCTTTTTTGCGTTATAACCTGTATATATTTACAGCCTTTCAGGCGAAATGCAAAAAAGAGACGACAGTGAGGATGTCGTCTAAACGGGCTACTGCTTCGGGCCCCTGAGGGTCAATGGGGGCCTTCGCCTTATTGATTATTTAACGGCCAGACGCAGACCCAAATCATCAGGATAGGGATCAAAGTAGTTTTGCGTCATCAGATACTGATCCGGGTATTCGGCAAGGTAATGTTTTAGCAGCGTGATCGGCGCAAGAATGGGCAGAAGCCCTTCTCGGTAATGCAGGATCACGTCACGAAGCTCACCCCGCTGGCGGCTGTTAAGCTGGTTACGGAAATAGCCCTGAATATGCATCAGCACGTTGGTGTGATTTTTCCGCGAGGCGGGCTTTTTCAGGATGGTCATCAGTTTTTCGCGGTACGCCTCGAAGAACGCGTCCAGATCGTCCCATTCATGCAGCGAGGCGACAAACGGGCCAATCTCACGGTAACCCGCCTGATGGTGTGCCAGCAGCTGCAGTTTGTAGCGGCTGTGAAAATCCAGCAGCGCGCGGCGCGTCAGGCCGTTTTTACGCAGCGTGTTCAGTTCGTGCAGCGCAAAAACGCGCTCGACGAAGTTTTCCCGCAGCACCGGGTCGTGCAGACGGCCATCCTCTTCTACGGGCAGCCACGGCCAGGTTTCAAGGAGCGCGGCGGTGAACAGCCCGACGCCCTCCTTGCGGCCCCGGTTGCCGTTTTCATCGTACACGCGCACGCGTTCCATGCCACAGCTGGGGGATTTTGCACAGACGATAAACCCGGCGAGATCGCCGATCTTAGGCAGATAGCTGGCCGTAAAGTCGGCCATTTTCTGCGTGACGTCATCATGCGGCGGATGGCTAAAACGCATCTGCGTGTCGCCGCCGGTCGTCATGATCAAACGCAGCGCAGGGCGTGGTGTAGGCAGGCCGATGGCCATTTCGGGGCAAACGGGTCGGAAATTCACCCACTGGGCCAGCTCATCCATGACGAAACCCATACGCTTATGCCCGCCGTCAAAGCGAACGGCGGACCCGGTCAAGCAGCCGCTAATACCCAGCACAGGTTTCGTTGTCATGGTATGTTCCTCCAGAGCCAATACTTAAAACTTACACAATCTTGCTTATTTGTCCAAGTATTGGCGGAGGTATTTTTTATTGCCGTTTAAAATCAACAGGTTTTAACTGCCCTTGTAGGTTGAATAACCGTACTGACTCAGCAGAAGTGGAATGTGCAGTTTCTCGTTGGTCCGGGTGACGGTAAACAGCACCGGCACTTCCGGGAAGAATGTCTCCAGCTTTTTAGCGTGGAAATAGTCTGCGGTTTTGAAGGTCACTTTATACACGCCAGGCTGCATGTCCTGTTCCTGGGGATAGAGCGATTTGATACGTCCGTCATGGTCGGTTTTGCCGCTGGCAACCGGGATCCATTTGTCCTGCTGCTGCTTTTCCAGGGTAACGGTGACATCCGATGGCGGCATGCCGGTTTGCTGGTCGAGAACGTGTACGCTCAGCGTGCCGGCAGGGGCACTGAAGGCGGCAGGGGCAAAAGCCATGGAGGCCAGGATCAGCAGAGGGGCAGTTTTTTTCATGTTGTTTTCCTGTGAAGTTGTCAGTCACAGGAAAACGTTAGCATCTGCGGCGCGGAAAAATATTCAACTTTTCGTGAAGATTCCCGCAGGAGAAAATCATTAGAGGATAATGACCTCAAGGGAAAGCTGCTGCTGCCACTGCGCCACCTGTTTTTTCCGCGCGGCGGTCAGTTTACCGCTGGTGACCAGCAACCATTTGCGATCGGGAAATATCTCCGGTGCCAGCGTGGCAGGGGGCGTGGGTAATACGTCGATGCGGTGACCCTGACCGGTCCGCGACAAGGCTTCGAGCCAGATTTCACACGGGTCGTTCAGGTACCAGCCGCTGAGCAGAATGTTATCGCCCGGCGCTTTTTTATCGCCTTCGAGGCAAAACGAGGTGTAGGCGATGAGGATGCCGTCGAGGATCGCGCGCAGGGTCATGGCGGCGGCGACGTTGGCGGACACCTGGCTGCGCAGCGGACGTAGCACGTTGGTCACCAGCTCAGGTCTGGGGTATTCGCGGCCCGCGTCGTAAATCATCTGGCGCAGGGACTCGATTTTGCCCCCCTGCAGGCGTTCCAGCATGTTCTGCTGGAGCGTTTGCCAGTTGTTGGTCCGGCGGGGTACAGGGCGCTCAAGCAGGGGTTTTACCTGGCCAATGGGCACGCCTTTTTTCACCCAGTCGAGGATTTTCAGCGCCTGCTGAACGTCTTCATCGCTGTACTGGCGGTGGCCGCCCTCCGTGCGCTGTGGCTTGAGTAAACCATAACGACGCTGCCACGCCCGCAGCGTGGTGGCGGTGATGCCGCTAAGTCTGGCGAATTCGCCGATGGAGTAAGCCATGTCCATGTCCAGAGTGGAGGAATACTCTCAATATACTACGAATTTTTCAGAACGGGATGAAGCGCCGAAAGGGTGCACTACACTTAACATCCAACCGTGCAAATGAAAGGAATTCTCATGAAGCTATGGCCTGTTGTCACCGGGGTTGCCATTGCGCTGACCCTTGTAGCCTGTAAATCCCCCACGCCGCCGAAAGGCGTGCAGCCTATTTCCGGTTTTGATGCCAGCCGCTATCTCGGCAAGTGGTATGAAGTCGCCCGCCTGGAGAACCGCTTTGAACGCGGGCTGGAGCAGGTGACGGCCACCTACGGCCAACGGAGCGATGGCGGAATCAGCGTGCTTAACCGGGGTTACGACCCGGTGAAGAACAAATGGAACGAGAGTGAAGGCAAAGCGTACTTTACCGGCGCGCCAACCACCGCCGCGCTGAAGGTTTCGTTCTTCGGCCCGTTCTACGGCGGCTATAACGTCATCAAGCTGGACGATAAGTACCAGTACGCGCTGGTCAGCGGCCCGAACCGCGACTACCTGTGGATTTTGTCGCGCACGCCAACCGTGCCGGACGCGGTGAAGCAGGATTACCTGAACACCGCGCGCAGTCTGGGCTTCCGGGTCGATCAGCTGGTGTGGGTAAAACATTAACCCCTACTGGTACGAGAACGTAATGCTTGCCAGCGCGTTCGCCGAGCCGGGGACAAGTTCGCCGGTTCGGATGTATTGCGCCTGGAACGGCAGCGACAGGGTTTGTGCCACAGTGGTGCTCTGGATAAAGAACTGATTGGTTGTGCCCGCCGCCGAGCTGTCCGGCCCCATCATCAGCGGGCCGGTACCGTTATAGAAAAACTGCACCCCTACGCCGGACGCGGTGGAGTCGCCGGTCAGCGTCACCACCGACGAGGTGTTCGACGGCGTGGTCTGATCGGTCATCACCGCGCTCACCGCGACGTTCGCGTCACAGGTCAGGCTGACGTTAAACGCACCCGAAGGCGATGTACTGCCCACAGTTGTCAACGTGCGGATATCGATCGTACCCAGATCGACGTTCGCGCTTTTGGTGCCCACCGTACAGCCGCTCGCCGTCACGGTGATGGTGGTGGGGTTAATGATGACCTTTGCCGTTTTGACCTCGTTGTTATAGGCGGTCACCACCGCAGCGTCGAGGGAGGGGATCTGGTAAACCCCTGACTTCAGTGCTGTCGCGGTCTTAATAAAGGTCACCTTGGCAGACCAGCCTAAACTGGTCGCATAACCATTGGTGCCCTCTGCAGGATAGCTTTGGGTAATACCGCTTTGCAGGGGTATCCAGGCCGAGCCGTTAAAATCTTTTAGCCCGATGATATACCCCACCCCCGGCACGCCGGTTTCAAAAATGGTGTAGTTCACCCCGTCGACGGTGACCGTTGTGCCGCTGGAGATCGCGCTGCTGCTCGGTTGCAGCGTGCCTTTGGAGCAGGTAAAGACCCAGCCGCACCAGAACACTTCCTGTACGCTGACGGAGGCGCTCCAGGTGGAGCCGATAATGCTCCCCGGCATAACTGAATCTGCCGGGCCGCTGTAGGTCATCGGCTGCGGGGAGAGGGTGATATCTGATTTCCATTCCATCGCCTGTGCGCTGGCGCAGAGCAGTAATCCGCTAATAAACAAGAATAAACGCATCATTGATACTCCGTGGTCCAGGTGGCAAAAGCGGAGACGTCTCCGGCATTCACCGGCGCGCCCGTGGCGGCCAGCCGAGCGTAGAAGGTCATCTCTACGCTGTCATCGCCCGGCGTGCCCCGGGCGGTGGTTTGCGTGTCGAGGGGGATCAGCCCGCCGTCTTTATCGAGGATCTGCACCGCCACGCCGGTGGCGCCGCCGTCGGCAATTTTCACCAGCTGCGGGTTGTCGTTATCCGGCGTGCCGCTGAAGCGGATTTTGACCCCGGCAAAGGTTGGCCCGCACGCTTCAAGCCTGATTGTGAAGGGCGTTTTGATATTGCTGACCGCGCCTGCACGGGGGAATTGTTTAATCCCGATGGTACCCAGCGGAACGTCCTGCTCTTTAGAGTCCGCCGCCACAACGCAGGTGTTGCCGATCAAATTCCCGGTGACGGAAACCAGCACGTCATAGCCGCGAACCGGGAACGTGAAGATCAGCAAAGCGATGCTGAACGTCCGAAGCGTTACTGACATACCACCTCCTGTGAATAGAGCCCGGTGCGGGCGTTATAGCTCTGCTTGTTCAACGCGTAGTTGATGGTGCAGCGCTGGTCGCTGTTGCGCCCCCATACGGCACTCAACGTGCCTCGCTCGGTTAACCCCGACAAATACAGGCTGCCGCCGTCGCCGACGATGCCGCTGGTTTTGTCATCGTTCAATGAGACCAGCGTGCCGAAGGGCAGCACGTCGTTGCCGCGGCGTACGACAAACATCGCTTTTTTCCCCTGGCGTGTGACAAGGGTGGCGCGAACCAGCGCGCCGTCGGTCGGCGTTTTGTTGACGATGGCATTCTCCAGCTCCACGTCATTACCTGCGGTTGTGACATCCAGCGCGACCTGGTTCACGCGGTACGGCGTGGCGTAGGGGATCACCGCGTAGCCCCGGCTGTCGGTTTTGATACCCTTGTGGTTAAGCACGGCAACGTCGCTGGCGCCCGGGGCTTTCACCAGAATGTTGGTGTTGCCGAGCGGCTGGCTCAGCGTCAGACCATCTTCATGCAGCACCGCGCCGCCGCTCATCCCGTAGCTGAGGTTGCGGGAATCACGGGTATAGCTGTAGCCCAGGTTGTAGTCTCCTTTTGCGCCTTCGTATTGCAGCGTGGCGTCGCCGCCGTAGTGCTGTTGCGCGCTATAGCGCTGGTTGACGCTGTAAAACAGGTTCTCCTGGCCCGGCAGATAACCGCTCACGCCGGTACTGGCCGTAGTGCCGGTTGAATCCGCATGGGTGGTGGTAAAGCGGGCGCGGGTCGACAGCGCCGGGTTGCCCAGCGGCACCGAAAGTGACATCGCCAGCACGTTATCTTTTTTGTCGTCATACAGGCTAGAGCTGCGCTGAACGCTGACGCCAAGCGACACGTTACGAAACGTGGCATTCCACGCGAACTGCAAACTTTGCGTGGTTTTCGACGTGTTCCAGTAGGTTTGCTGATCCCACGACAGCGACAGCGAACCGTATTGCCCCATCGGCTGTGACAGCAGCAGCTGGTTTTTGGCCTTACGCGACATGCGCAGGTTATATACCGTGTCGTAGTGGGTGGTGACGGTGCCATCGTCTTCCACAATCTGCTTTGGGGATCCGCCCGCCATGCCCTTGTACGTGGTATCGCTCAGGGTATAAAACCCTTTCGTTGAGTAGCGCAGCGAGAAAAAATTAACCCGCGTGCCGATATCATTCAGCAGCTTGCTGTAACGCAGGCGCACGGAATCGCCGGTGTAGTGCTGGTCGTCCGCCAGCTGGCTGCGGGCGTGGGTCAGGTCGATGGAATACGCGCCAAAGCGCCCCAGGTTCTGCCCAATCCCGAAGGCCAGACCGTTATAGCGATCGGCAAACTGCGCCCCACCGTAAAATGTCAGGCCATAACGCCAGCCGTAGAACAGCTCGCCCTGCGCGAAAGAGGGTGCATCCTGATGGCCCATCGGACGATATTTCCCTGCTCCCAGGGCATATTTCAGCTGTCCGTTACGCACCAGGTTTGGCACGCTGGCATACGGAAGCGTGTACTGCGTCTGGCTGCCGTCGTTCTCCTGGATCGTGACCGCGAGATCGCCCCCGGAAGAGGTCGGGTAGAGATCTTTCAGCACAAACGCCCCCGGCGGCACTGAGGTTTGATAAATGATGTTGCCGTTCTGGCGAACCGTCACCGTGGCGTTGCTGCGGGCGATGCCGCGCACTTCCGGCGCATAGCCGCTCAGGCTGGCAGGCAGCATATTGTCATCGGTTTTCAGGGCAATGCCGCGCAGGCCCACGGCGTCGAACACCTGGGCGGAGGTATACGTTTCCCCGGCGTAAACCTGCGCGTTCAGGGCGGGAATATCCCGCTGCAGCCAGGTCTGCACGTGGGTGAGTTCGTTAGTATCTTTGGTCCACGTGGTGAAATCACGCAGCCGCCACGCGCCGAGATTGATGCCGCTGTTCAGGCTCGCAAACAGCTGCTGGTCGCGCGTGCGCGTCTCGCCCTGATAGTCATTGTTCGAGCCGTTTACCACATAGTTCAGCCACGCGGCAGGAATGCCCGCTTCCCAGCTTTCCGGGCTGACATACCCGCGCGGCAAATTGCGCATCGCGCTCTGCGGTACGGTGAAGCTGAGGGAGAGCGTCTGCTGGTCAAAATCAAACCGGGTATCGGCAAACGCCTCCGTCAGAAAAATGCAGCGCTGCGCGAGCGGCAGTGCGCCGCCTTTCGCCTGCTGGCTGTCGATGCCCAGCGCCGCGATCTGTTCAGGCGTGAGGCATGGCAGGGCTTCCCCTGTATTTTCAGCGGTGCGGAACGTGACATTGCCGGTGAACGCATAGTTGTTATTGATATACACGTTGAGGTTGTGATCGCCCGGCGGCAATGCGCTCCCGGCGTTGACCCAGGCGAGATCGGCGCTGTTGGCGCTCTCACCGTTGAGGAACGCAGGGTTAAATTGCAACGCGCTTTCAGCCGCCATGGCCTGCCGAATTACCAGGGAGATCACCGTGGCACACAGGATTTTTCTTTTCACGTGGTCACGCCTCACAGTCGGGATTATTGGGACAATGCCGCGCGTGTCGCGGGCGTCCATGCGCCGTAATCGTTAATGGTCTGGTAGCTCACGCTGCTGGCGTGGCTGAAGGTTTCGCCCAGCGTTACGCTGGATTTCGGCGGCACCATCACCGGCTGTACCGGCATGCCATCGATTTTCAGGTTGATGGTGGTGAGGTAGTACGGCGTTGGGTTGCTGAGCGTGACCTTTCCGCCGCGATAGGCTCCGGTCAGGCTTTTCCAGGCGTCCCCTGCGCCTTGCCCAAGGCTCTCCGGGCGATAAAACACCTTGATGCGGTTTGCCGAAGCAAACTGCAGCGAATTGCCGGAACCGCTTTTGGTCTGCTGCGGGATGGCTTTCACCGTCATCCAGTAGAGCGTTTCGCGATCCTCTGGCAGGGCTTTACCGTTAAACATGATTTTCACCGCGCTTTCGCTGGCCGGTTTCATGACGAACAGTGGCGGCGTAATAACGAAGTCGTTGGTTTTTTGCCCTTTTTCGTTTTCCATCCATGACTGGATCAGGAACGTGGCGTCGGGATGCGTGTTCCTGACCTGCAGCATGGACTGGTTAGTAGTGCTGGAGTAGACCATTCGCGTGGCGCCCAGCCCTACGCCGCCTGCATATGCGGCGGATGAACATAATGAAATAGCCAGACAGATCCCTGCTTTTGCGCGCATGGTGCGTCTCCTTAAAGCTGAGTCAGGCCCGGCCAGCGAACCGGGCCTGAAAATTACGAGTAGGTAACGGTGTAGGTTGCAACCGCGCTGGCATCACCCGCCGTGGCGTTGCCCTGCGGTGAGTAATATTTCGCGCTGAAGTTCAGGGTGTTGGCCCCCGCACGCAGAGGAATGGCGGCGGCAGGTTCACCCAGCTTTACCACCTTGCCCTGTTCGTCGTACAGGCGAATCGCAACGTGCTGCGCCGAGTTAGCGCCGCCGTTTGCGCCAACGGCCAGGCTGTTGGCATCGGCCGCATCCGGCGTACCGGTGAAGGTCACGGCCACGGTGGTGGCGGCAATCGGATTGTCTTCCGTTGAGGCGGAGGTATCGGCGATTTCGCAATCTTCCAGGGTGATGGAGAAGGCTTTCGCGGTGCTGGCTTCACTGCCTGCCGCGGCCAGCGTGGCGGTACGCACTTCGCCCATGTCGACATCAATGTTGGCGCTGCCAGCACTGATGGCGCAGGCTGAGGTCACCACCTTGCCGCTGAAGTTCACCGTACCGCCGCTGGTGGTTGCAGCGAACGCCGACCCTGCTGGCAGTACTGCCGCAACGGCGACGGCAAGCAGTGTTTTCGTTTTAAATTGAGCTTTCATTGTCCTGATTCCATGTTGTCGTTATGTCGGGTTGTGCTCTTGGTCGACAGATCTAACTGGTTAAAAAGACCAGCAAATCTGTCTTATTTCTGAGCCCAAGTTTTCTTATCGCTGAGCTTTTTAACGCGCTGACGCGGCGGTAAGAAAGCTGCTCTGTTTCGGCGATATAACGCATATCCAGACCTTTTCGCAGATCCTTCAATACTCGCCATTCGCCCGGCGTCAGCGATAACGCCGTGGGTTTCTTTTTTGGGCGATATCGGCTATCGACCATTTTTAATAAGCTGGCTCGCCAGTGATAAAGTGGCTCCTGCAGCGAGATATAGGCATCTATATCGCCGCGTATCCACAGCCAGGAATTGGCTGGCGCGGAATACATACAAATAAGGACGTCAGGCTGGCGGGATTTGATGTTTTTTATATATTTCAGGCAATCAAATCCCGCGTGATACTTTTCCGTGCCGGATAAAAAAATGACATCAACGGGGGTGGTTAAAAACACGGTTTCCATTAATGAATAATCATCGCTTGATGCTATTACCTGCATTTCAGGAACCATGTTTTTTAATACCGCGGCGATCCCCTGACGTGAAAAGTGATCGCCTCCCAACAGTGCGGTTGTTAAATGACGTTTATTTCCGGTTTTATTCGCCATGTTATTCCCTCGATTTATAATTGTAATGAGGCTCGCCCGTCTGGCAGAACGATGCCTGTATTTTCGAAGCAATTAAGCATTGCACGGTATGGAGTCACTATACGGATAGTGCGAAACAGGTAATCTGAATTAATCTTAATTTGTATTAAGTTGAGCTAAACGGATTTCTTCATTATCTCCCTGCCGTACCGGCTGCCTCATATTTGCCTGTAATTAATCATACCGACACTTTTTAATGAAAAGTTGGCTTTACTAAATGTTTTGTAAGGAAATTGTCTGGTGGTGTCAGGTATTCCGCCTTGTTACTTACTTCTGCTAACAATTTCAGGGTGAAACTGTTAATTATGACGGGGCTTTTAGACGAGTTTGAGATGACTAAAATTGCCGACAGACCGCGTCTTGTCTGGTTTCCTCGGAAAAAGTGAATAAAGGTCTCTGAATAATTCAGACACGGATGGCCGAAGCGTTCAATTCGCCGTTTTGTCGAGTTTTGTCAGTGTCAAGTCCGCGTGGGGAAAGGTAGCATGAGGCATTTTCAGGTGCTTTGCCAGATCTCATATGGCCAAAAAGGCGGTTAAGAGAACTTCAGATAAGCGGTTAAGAAAAAATAAAAATAAGATTTTTCGCCAGGCGCCAGGATATACAGACGCGGGTTTATCGGTCACATTAATCCTTAAACCGGCGTTTACAGGAGGTATTTAACGAGTCTTATGCATAAGTATTATATCATTAATGGCATCGTCGAGTTTCATCCTGCGGCCAGCACATTACGCGACCTCAATAATCCTGAACAGGTGGTGGTATTAAACTCGCCTGCCGGACGTTGTTTGCTGTTATTGATTGAAAGAGCCGGGAGTATTGTCACTCAACAGGAGTGTATGGACATTGTCTGGCAACGTCGGGGAATGATGGTGTCGCCGAATACCTATTACCAGAATATCTCTATTCTGCGTAAGGGGCTGAAAAAAGCCGGGTTTGAAACCGATCCAATCGTCACGATCCCTCGTATTGGCCTGACGCTGGCAAGCGATACGCAAATTACGATTAAAGAGGCGCAGTTGCCCTCGGCAGAGCCAGAAGCACCGGTCCAGACCGTTCAGGAAGAGGCTGGCGTACCGCAGCCCGTGGCTCCTGTCACTCCCGTTGCTCCGGTTGCGAAACGTCGCTTCTGGCTGGGGGGCGCACTGCTGGCGCTGCTGTTAATCATTAGCGTGAGCGTCATCAGCTATAGCCGGCCGCATGACAACTATTTTGTGGACGGTTACCGCTTCACGACAATGATGGGAGAGTGTCGGCTCTATTTTGCCCGCGATATCGAGACGCCGCAGGACAGGGAAAAAGCGCTGGCCTATGCTGCGCCATTTAAAGATGAATGCAGCAGTTATCCTTGGATCTATATCAGTGGATATAGCCTGTTGCCGCGTGCTTCGGTGATCCGCTGCGACCGGGCAATGACGGAACCAAACCGTTGTATGTCAGATTACTTTATTCAGGATCATTAATATGGCTCGTTACCGTCAAACGCTGTTAACGCTCTGTCTGTGCCTGCTGGTGGGGGCGTTAGCCGCTGGCTATTATCTGTGGCAGCGTTATTACATTCACCCTTTTGCCTGTCAGGTGAACTTTATTCAGCACCATCCTGAAGAGACACTGACCTTGTGGCTAAATTATACGGTGGACGGTAACAACGGTACGCTCAGCATGAACGGTCGGGTGAAGAGCGATCCGGGTAAGACCTTTAATCGTAAAATATTCTTTCAGGTAGAGCGCAAAGATAATGTCTATTACATGCGATCTGTCCGCAATATCAAATTCCCCGATGATGACGTGAGCGACAGCTGGCTGGAGAAGTACGAACCGTTATTTTTCATCTACCCCAACGAGAGTATTTATATGCGAATTAAGAAACAGCAGAATGATAATTATTTATTCATTCTGGGGACGTTACCGACCTATGTGTGCCACCCCTCAAAAACGGAGGGCTGAACGGGAAAAGCGTTGCTGTTTTGTGGTCATCATTTATACTTTATTGAACCGCTAAGAAATATCTTAGAGTAATATAAGAGCAACACAATATGTTGCGATAATGTAATTAATATTTTTTGGCAAGGTAATGAAAACTTTAATTGATGACTCATGCAGGCGTGGTTCTGCACGAAATAAACCCCTGCATATCGGTTTATTTCTGTGGCCCCATTTTTCGTTATTAGCCCTATCGGGGTTAATGGAGGCGTTACGTACTGCGTCCTGTGTACAAAAAACCAGACAGAAAATCGCGTTCAAACTCAGTCTGATAAGCACCCGGGCGGAATTGCCCATCACCAGCAGCGCCGGTATTAGCGTGCAGCCTGAAGCCGCGCATCTTACTCCGGGGGAATACGACTATATTGCCGTGATTGGCGGAAGTCTGGAGGATCTGGATAAGGGGCTCCCGGACGACCGGGCATTTCTTGCAGAGGCGCATCACAACGCAATTCCGCTGATCGGTATTGGCACCGGGAGCTTTATCCTGGCGGAAGAGGGGATCCTCAATGAACGGCGCGCCTCGATCCATCCTTATCATCATGACGTCTTCACGCAACGGTTTCCGCAGGTTTATGCCGAGCAGGGGCTGGATTTTATCGATGAAGGCGATGTGCTGACCTGCCCGGGCGGGATCTCGACGCTGACGCTAACCACGGCGCTGATTCGCGCCCATGCGGGCGACGATATTGCCGCCACCACGTCACGGCGTTTATCGCTCTCACCGCACGCTGTTACTACCCCGCGGCCTGCCAATATTGCGCTGATCCCGGACTCGCGGCTGCGCAGAGCGGTCATGATCATCGAACAGTACCTGACACGCCCGCTTAGCGCCGCCGGGCTGGCCAAGGACGTCAAGCTGAGCGAGCGTCAGCTTAATCGCCTGTTTCACGCTGAGTTTGGTAAAACGGCACGTGAATTTATCCGCAGCGCCAGACTGCGCTATGCCTGCTGGCTGTTGAAGAACTCGCAGCAAAGCGTCACGGACATTGCGCGGCGGATGGGCTTTAGCGACTGCGCCCATTTTATCCGTCATTTCCAGCTTGAGTACGGCTGTACGCCTGGGGTGTGGCGCACGTCGCAGAGCTAATGCCCCGATTTCGTGCTTTCTTCGTAGGGTATTACTGGTTTGCCTGGATACACTTCCGTTAAAAGCCCAACGGGGGACGATGACATGAACTGGCAGCCTTTTCGCGGCAGCGCACCGGGAAATATGACTATTTTCAGCGCCTCATTTCCTGATGTCAGCGACCAGTGGCCGATGAAAGACGAGACTGCCCGGGAGATCAACGCGCTTAACCAGGCGCTGAAAGCCGACCCGGCGCTTCGCCCTCCGCTGATTGAATACGAAGAGGGCGGGCAGGCGGTGCTTGTCCCGCAGAACCGTTACTCCGAACAGGCTTTTCGCAACCGGCCTGCGCTTCTCGCGTGGCGCGCCCGGCTGGTTCCCACCGCGCTGGCGCTGTTTGTGGTGCAAAATCCGCTGGAGGACCGCCTCCCCGAAGGCACGAAAATGGACAGCGACAGCCGCCAGTGGTTTATTCACGCTAACGACGCCATCGGCGTGCGCTCCCGCGCAAAAGTGCTGGCTGCGATGGTAGAGAAGTACATCCATAACGAGAGCGAGAACAACTGGGTGAGCCTGGCCAGCGGAGCGGCCATTCCCGTGCTGGAGGCGCTGCGCAACGCAAAGCTCGACGGCCAACAGGTGTACCTGACGCTGGTAGATAAAGACCCCGTCGCGCTGAGCTGGGCCGAGACCATGGCCGCGCAGGAGGGGCTGGTTGTGGGCGAACAGCTGACGCTGCTCAGGCGCAACCTGCTGCATACGCTGGTGCGTAACGACGATTTACTGCTGGAGCTGGGCGAGCATCAGGCCGAACTGGTCGACGCGCTGGGCATATTTGAGTACTTCAGCGATACCGATGCGGTGACTTTCCTGCAGCGCGCGCTGCGGCTGGTGAAGCCCGGCGGGGCGGTGATTGTGTCGAATATGCTGACCAGCAGCCCGCAGATCGACTTTGTGCTGCGCGGTATTGGCTGGGAGGACATTCACCCCAGGTCGTTGCAGCAATTGCAGGATATCCACCTCGCGGCGGGCGTGCCGGTGGAGAATGTCACCGTGGTGGTGCCAAAGGATGGGGTGTACGCGGTGATGGAGGTGAAGGGTTAGCGCGATCGGTTCTCTCTCCCTGTGGGTTGAGGGATCCCCATAAAATAATGCCTGCACGGAGGACCCCCTCTCCCTTGAGGGAGAGGGTTGGGGTGAGGGGGAACATATGGCTGTAGAGGTCATTCCGTTCACTTTATGTT
>NZ_JBLKBZ010000028.1:0-40379 GCF_047530935.1 Enterobacter sp. 03-F-07-AD-ECC
CTTAATGCGCAACTCTGGATCAGCACTAACGCCTTTAGGTTTGGGAATTAAACCTTTTTCTCCATGTTTTTCATAGAGGGCAACCCACGTCCTGACCTGTGTTCGAGGCACACCAAAACGTGCAGAGATGATCCTGTAACCATCATCAGTTGTGAAGTAGTGATTCACGACTTCAAGGCGCTTTTCGAAGGGGTATTTTGGCTTTGACATATCAGGGACTATTCCATTTCATCGTCCAACAAAATGGGTGCAGTACAGTTAATTGAAAAATTACTCGGGGCTTTCTGCTTTTACCACAGTCAAACAGTGTTACCGCTGGCTGGGGCAAAAGCCTCCAGCACCAGCGTTATTATACCACCCTGCCCTGATCAGCCAAACACCCCGCCTACATAAATTACTGATTTTTCATTTATTTGACATGATTCACTTCCGGTTGTCGGCGAAAGTCATTTTATACTAAAGAAAAGGGTAACGGGCAGCTGCTGGGTCGGAACATACAGTGCAGTTCCTGCCCGTTTAATTTCCGGATGCAATGGTAGGATCAGGAGGCACTGCTTCCGTTGATTAGGGAAATCTTATGTGCCTGAATACGGCTGTATTCGAGATGGGATGCAATATTACAGATGCGCTCCAGTCGATCATGCAGCCTCGTGTAGGTCAGTCGATGAATACCGGACATTTCATCAAGTAGCCAGCGCTTGATGTAAGGGTTACAGGAAAGCCGGGCAAGATCGTCGTCATCCACTTCGTCAAAGAACCAGTACTGCTCCATCGGGACTACCTGAAATATCCACGGCCGGGGATAGTCCCCTGTGACAACCAAAAACCATGCAAGAAAGCATAGACACAGCTCAACGACCATAAGCATCGAAAATTGCGAATAACTTAGACCGGGCACATAGGGTGAACTATCCGCAACATACCCCCTGAGCAATTCCGCCACAAGGTAGCCCAATAGCGTCAAGGCCAGCATCAGGGTCAGGATTAATCCCCCATTAAACGCTACCGAAGCCTTTTGAACCCGATCAGGTGCTGTCCGGCTGCGATAGTTGGTCACTACTCTTTCTACAAGTGCCCTTATGGCAGCCTGTTCTTTACTGACATCAGCTCCGGAAAAACCGGACGGGCTTTTATTTAATTCAGTCATACCCCACTCCTGTTATGTGCTCTACTTAACAAACACGTAGATCATACAGAGCTCACGGACGCACTCCTGCCAGATAAAGGAGGGAATTTGGCTGTAAGACGGTTAGCCAACAGTTCAGGTTATGCGTGGGATCCGCCCAGTCAGAAAGGATTCCGTTAATAACAGGCAAGGTTAAAGGCAGATGGACGGTGAAATTGTGGGTGCTAAAAGGGGGTATTACTCTTTTTCCTGCATAGCGGTTTTTTCAGCCCGGGTGGCCAGACGAACATTTCCGAAAGGCTCACGGACAAGCAGTGGCTTCTCCTTCTTCCAGCCCCTGATAGCCGTTTCTCCAAACCGACGTGGTGCATTGCCGTTCCAGCGAGCAATCACATGGTTATCATGAATTTCAATAATGACAACGGGGTGGACAATGACCGTTGAAATGGTGGTATTTCCCATTTTGGTACGGGTTACAGACCAAACCTGCATCCCGGATTCCAGCTGGCTGATTTTCATATTATATCCTTAAGCCATCACGAACTGCGCCACAAACAATTAATGTGGCGCAATTTACCATAAACAATAAACATCAGATACCCGTGAAAAGATTTCCCTTTATTTTAAAATTCTTCTGGAGAAAAAATGATATTTCCAGAAGAGGTCAGCGAAATTCAGAAACGGCCATCACAATGGTGCTGCGCTGTCGCTGGCGTTCTGCCTTGCGCTGCCTGCGGCGATAGATCTGTTTTGCGCTGACGTAAGGGCAGTCCTCACGGGTATACCAGCAGCAGCCGCAAGGTTCGGGCCGGGGTTTTCCGGCAAGTCCAAATGGTTTCATCAAGTCACCTTTTTAATGTTTTTAATGGAAAGATACTTACCTAACCCATTGTTTTATAGGAAATAACGTTGTTGCATAAACAGATACAGATAACCCTCAGGAGAAAACATGCAAAGGTTATCAGTGATAACCGCGTCCAGATACCGAGTGTCAGTCTGTAAACGTTTTATCACCAGAAAATGTGCTGCCGCAGCCTTAATGCCAGAACTACCGTTTACAACATTATGTATACCCGCTTTGAATAACGAACGAGCATGAATTACCTTTTCCCGGGCCGCTTCGATCTCAGCATTAATAACGCATTGCCGCGCCTGGATGACTGCCTCTCCGGTTAAATCGCGGAAATTCATTAGAGATGTGATCATGATTGACTCTCCAGATTATGTGGAATCATTATAACAACTGGCACCACGCCACAAATAACCTGAGATAAATTCTTTGAAATATTCCTATATATAAGGAATTACAGTCGGAAAAGAAACAATGAAATAGCGCCGACCGCTTAAAATCGATAAATTAAAATGGACGGCACTGGAATGAAAAACTGAAAGTAGTAAGACCGTAATTATCCTTCACGGATGTAAGCTTTAAAAGAGGAGTACTGGCAAAGCTTTGCCAAGTACTTCGGCGGTTGTGTCTACGATTTTACGGATGTCATCGATCTGCGAAGGCTTATTCAACACCACCGTAAAAAGCTCTCCTTCGTTATCAGCCTGCTCGCAGTTTCCGTATCGGCTCCCGTCGTACAGCTGCACAATACGTGACATAGAAGACTTTGTTTGTTTCATGGCTTTGCACCTGCTTTTAGGCAGTTTGGTTACTGGTTATCAGAAGCTGGTTTCATGCGCTTCCGGCTGGGACACGAACTGGTATTTGACGCCGCCAGGCACACCTACTGCTTCGGCAATAGAGTCGCAAAGCCGCGATAAATCATTTAGTGTCATCGGATATTCAATATCTACTGAATATAAAGCACCTGCATTTTCAGCATCTTCGATGTTTTTATACTGGGCACTAAATATAGCAATGGTCTGAATTTCGTGGTTATGCATGAACCGGTCCTTATTAAATTATAAAAGCCACCCGAGAGTGGCCTGAGTGGAAACTTAAATCTGTGAAGTATATTTGAGAGATTTTTTGCGATCCAGATGCCGGGCAACAATGGTTCCGATAACAAGTAGCGTGATGACCGCACTGAAGAAGGTGCTGTCAGGGACGCCCTGGAAAAAATCACTGAAACTGTAAACAATAAAAATCAATGCGCAAAAATAGAAAACGATACGAACATAAGGGGTAAAAAACATTTTCATCGGTTGCCTTCCATTCAGGGAGAATTCTCAGTAATTACATCACACCTGAAGAGAAACTATTTTCGTATAAATGAGCATTTTCGACATATCAGAGGGGGGTTTTACTCATAAATGAGGTAGTAAGGGTCACACTTGAGATGAAAGTTACTTTCCTGGCTGCGAACGAACTATCTCAAATGTTAGAGGTGTGCGTTCGCCTTAAGAGCTTCATGCCCTGAGGAGCTCAACTTGAGCCGATAGTATAAACCTGGCTCCAGATGCCTTACTGGCTGGCATAACTCCACGAGGCCCAGCCGGAACAGGACCGGAGAGCTCCTGCACGTCACATCATCAGGATTCCCCATAAACGTACGCCGTTCTCTGGCCCGTCTGAAATTGCCAGAGATATCATAGATCGTGCCGGATGCCATCCGTCTTAACACGTAAATCTGCGCCCTTGTAAGCTTCTGGGCGGAACTGCTTAAACCTGACATACCTTCCCGGCCTTATATAAAACAATCCGCCAGCAGCTCGACTGGCGGACAATGTTTGACTGGATACAGCAAGGACATACTATTTGCTGACAAGTTTGATATTGGTTTCACTCATTCGAAGTCGAAACTCCTGAAAACCCTGCTCTACCGCTAACTCCAGCCACTCAACGGGAATGGTATAGCTACAATCAGACCCACCCAAAGCGGCATCACAAGCGTAATCCCAGTCCTCATCCAGTTTTGGATTCATCCCCTGGGCGTAAGCCACAGTATCGCGGGATGCGGGAGAGCCCTCAAGCTCAGCATTAGTGATCAGGTATACACCATGACTGTGCGCGAGAAGCACTTTTGGCACCAGATGTGTGCTGGCAATTTTTGAGGATGAGGGAAAGAAAACCCTACCAGCTTTACGCGCCTCTTCTTCAGTCTGTCCCTCAGCGTTAAGGAGGGCTCCCCCCGGATAGCATGCCGGGTCATAGATCTGATCTGGGGTGACCGAAAACGTTTTTGCGGTGCGAATTTCTTCGATCAGTTTATTGATATCTGCCATTTCAAATACGAGAGTGGTCACAGGCTTACTCTCCCTCTTCAGTGGACAACATCAGATACTTTGTTGCCAGCAGAAGCTCTCCCACATCCTTGAGGGACAATTCAGCTTTGCCTTCTACGGCAAGCTGCAAGCGCTGTCGAATTGCATGAACAGAATCTGAAGATAAAGATGCCATTTTGCGCAAAACGGCATTAGCCTTTTCTACAGCAGGATACAGAATTTCTGAGTTGGTATTATCTTCGTCATTATCAAAGATAATTTCAGAATCCATATTGATGTTATCTTCAAGCCAGCTTGAAAGCACTTCAAGTAATGACATCACCTTTTCAATTTGCATATCGCCTCCTCTGTTAACATGAAACAAATATAACAAAGTGGCTTACCCGGCTAATAACCTGAGCAGAAAGTTTTCGAACTTAGTTTGAAAACAAGTTTTCTGCTCAGGTTAATGTTAAAGTCGCTGGGTAAAAGATAAAAGGCACTGAAGATGATTTAAGCATCAAACAGACTAAATAGGATTCCGTCTTTTATAACGCTTTTAAAATAGAATGAATGAAATATAAATTTTGCGTTTAAGAATGAACGCTGTAGAGGATGATTTATCCAGTGATATGCAGTTTGTGGCCTTTAAAAAGGCTTTATTATGGACTTGAATTGCAAAGAGAGCACCGACATTTTTCTGGGGGCTCCCGCAGAGAAAAAGCTGTGAGGTTATGAAGACGTATAGGAGGTATTCGGCGAAATACTGTATGGCCACAGGAGAGCTTCAGCACCCATATCCTGCCGCCTCGCTCGCCTGTGGTGATTTCAATATGTTCTACGTCATACCACGTAGTTGTATTTCTCACTTTGTTTATGCTTCCTGACACCGCGTGAACGCAATCTTCGTCTGGATGCGTTCATAGATGGAAAACTGCCTTTCAATGGAATCGGCATTAGACAGTAATTCATGAAGCTCAGCAGAATCTGTATCAGGAACGATAGCGACAGAAACTCCATATTTACGCCCAGTTCTGATCAGGTGCGCAAGTTTTTCCTTCTCTGATTCTGTGAGCATTGCCAGATCCCTTCCGGATACCTGCTCGATAAATGGACCAAGGTTTTTCGGAAAAAAGGGTTCGGCATCAGAATTATGTACCGGGAGCGTTTGCGGCTTATCGAAGCTATTGGACATGAAAAGAACCTTTATAGTTAGAGAGGTGGAGACTGAATGCGTAGCCCATTAAAATTAGTAGTGCCACACTCGAATGCTAATCATACTTTATGATGGCTATGGTAGGAATGGCCGTCAACTTAAACCGCCAGAAGCGAGCCATTCACCGTTAAAGTAACTTTCCCGTATGATGTTCTTTTTATGGAATGAGTTGTTCACACTCCTCTTTAAGAGCCGCCCTGGAACGAGATCGACAGACTTTGCTTAATGAAGAGCGTAATTGATGTTCATCAACCCCATCAGCGACAAACTGACCAATTTTCTTTTCAAGACGCTGCATTGCCTCATAAAGCTTGGCATCAGTATTATTTTTAAGAAACCTCAGTATATAATCAGCAATAATTTGAACAGGAGTAAAGTTACACATCATGTATCCTTAATAAGTTGTGTAAAAATAAAACCATAAAAAACATAATCAGAAGTAGATTATTATACTTGAGTAAGCTTTTCAGCTAACAAGCTGGAGAAGCAGATTCCGGTAAATTACTACATATTTGATAAAAGTTACTGAATAAAAAAGCCCAGCGTACCGGGCTTTCATTCAATTTGATTCTAAGAATCTGACTCGCCGCCTGATTTTTATACCAAGAAGAGCGAACAAAACGCCAACGAATGCGACGGGACTACCTACTTTAAGACAATTAACCGACGCTTTTGAAAAGGTATGTGATTTAGACATACGTTTTTGCTCATAACGAATCGCAAGTGGTGAGACGGATTTATCTAAAGCTGTCTTTTCCAATGCATAACGAACTTTCACGGGAATATTTGACTGTAATACACCAGACATATACGCCCTAACAACATTCTGTGTTAACTTCACATCTGGCTTGCCGAGTTTTATATGTAGTTGCGCCTTTAAATAGTTTACAGATACCTCTTCGCCTGAGGGCCAATTACTATCATTTAAATATGCGACAAGTTTATCGTATTTTTCATGTTTTACATATTTCTTGATAACCTTTACAGTCGAAGCTGAAGTGGCATCAGTCTCTTCCGAACCTAAAGCAGATGTAAAAACTGACAAGCCGATAAGAAAAGCGCCAGCAATTAGAAGCATCGGGAATATCTCACCTATTTCCTCCCCCTTTAAAATTTTAAAGGCAGTTGAAGAAACTACTAATAGCCCCATAATCCCTAATAGCAACTTAGAATATGTAGTTAGGAAGCCTCCAAATGCATCGCCAAAATCCGAAACCACTAACTTATCTTCACCTTCAGATGAATTGAAGAATGACAAGGGCACATCAATATCAAAGTCCAGAACTGAAGGTGAGAGGTGTAATGACAGCAACCACAAGCAAAGACCAAAAATCATTATCAGCAGGCCCGCACCAAATATCGCGAAACCTGAATTTCTAATCTTTATAGACCGGTGAAAAAGAAATGACAGTTCACGGGAAAAATCGTCACTACTCTTAAGGTTACGCACCATGATCTACCCCTTTTTGTGTCAGTCGGGTGCGCAAATTCTCACGCATGGCAAGAACCTGTTTTTCTGTTTCCCTGAGCTTAATAGCCCCTTCTCTCTGGATTTTAACAACATCGCCAACCGTCTGGATAAGCGTATCCTGCACCTCTTTAAGGGTGCTTATATCAATAACCAGCCGTTGGTTTGCTTTCATAGTTTCTACTGCATTGCGATGCAGTAATTTTGCATTACTACGGAGTAACTCATTGTTGGCATTATCGATATCATTGGCAAGATTTACAGCGTTACGCTGTCCATTTAGAGAAATGGCTAACAGAAACTGACGCTTGAAATTAGGGACAGTAACCTCTTTGACGCTATGAAACTTGTCGATAAGACTTTGGTTATTTGCCTGTATAATCCGTACCATTGGCAATACTTGCATAGCAGACTGCTGAGAAACAACTAAATCGCCAATACGTTTTTCTAAATTAGCAATTAGCGTATCCAGATCAGATACTTCCTGGAACTTAGCAGGATTGTTACCAACATTAGCTCTGAGATTTTCTGCTTTTAATTGTAATTCTCCCAGCCTTAATTTACCGGCAGCAATATGTACACCTGTTAAGTGGTGTTCTTTAACGACTTCATCAAACATTTGCTGGAGCGAAATATTATTAGAACCGAGGCTATTCTGTGTAACTGAAACCTCTGAAACCAGAGCATCGATTTGTTCACGAGTTGATTCAAACTGTGCGGCGAAATTCTTCCCACGGGTGCGGATTTTATCCAACAAAGGGCCAATAACTGGCAGATTTGAACGACTTTCAGTTAAGTTCGAGATGTTTACATTTCTTGCAAGGTTGATAATTTCAGTTAATTTGCTCCCGGCTTCGTCTAAATCTTTATTGCGAATTTGCTCAAGCAGGCTATCCGCATAATTAGCAGTGTTTTCCCCCATTGCCCGGCCAAAACGATAAACTGTTCCTGGATCATCGGCATTAATGCATTCCGCGACGGCTTTAATCTCTTGTTCATCTTGCTCATTCAGCCCGAACTTTTCCAGTTCAGCGGAAGTCAAAGTAAAAGCAACAACCTCAGTTTTGGTGGTCAAATTATTAATCATTTTTGGAATCCCTCTAAATTTTGTCGCAGGCTTTTTAGAAGAGCCTCGTGGGCCTGATTAGCTTTTCTAACAATCGTAGGGTCAGTGTTATTTACTGATAACAGCGAAAGTGTGTGTTGCCGCCATACTGGAACCAGGACTTTTATAGTTTCGTTAAAGCGGTCAGCAATATCTATACAAGTCCCGCGAGTGATTTCCATCTGCATGGCGGCCATTTCATGAGACGCAAGCAGTGTTGCCAGGTTAGCTAAACGTCTGGCAAATCTTTCCCTCGGTTTATCGAAGACAAGGCTTAGATCGTCACTATTTTTTTCTTCGGTAGAATCCCTAAGGAACTCATGGCCTGCCTGGATAAAAATTTTAAGGCGTTTGATTTCTGACACATATGTTTCAAGCAGCTCTTCTAAAGCCAGTAGCGTCTCATTCACATGTGTCAGATATCCGTTCCCCTCATTAATAAGATTTTCCACCTTCTCACGTGCGTGTTGGTAACGAACGCGCTTTTCAAGGTGTTTGCCCGTAAAGCGGGAAAACCAGGATGGATTGCTACTGATAGAACGTGGATCTGCCTCCGCTAAGGCACTTACGATACGGTTCAAGGCTCCTGATAAAGCGGTAACTGCGTCTTTCTCCAGAAGATTTGAATACTTATCCATAGCCTTCGAAGATAAAGCCGAGTCGCCGTAATGGCTTATTGCCCCAGCATTAAGCAGAAGACCGGGTATAAATTCTTCTTTGAGTTCTGCTATCGATATGTTGCTGCTGTCAGTTGAAACGTTCATTTTTGCCTCAAAATGGTTATCCATGACAGCCTATCATTTACCGTTCTGCTGATTTTTCGGTTAAAGCGCCAAAACCTGGGTTTATCCGTTTTCGAGGCAAAAAAATAGAATCTGATCCTCACGTAACCCTTTGCCATTCTGATTAAAGGAGAAGTCCCCTACTGTCTGTGCACTGAATTCAGCACTGGATGAAGTTAGGACATGAAGTGCACATAGATCCCCTGCTTGACCTACCAATCACCGCCTTCAATGTTTAGATCTGGTGACCTTACAGCGACCATTTCTCTAACCGGATGGTCATTGTTGTCGTGGCTGCTCCCCAACAGCAGGCTTACCGTTCCGCTGGCAGAGTAATACATCGCGTCAGGAAAGTGCTCCCTGACCTCCTAAAGCAATTTGTTCATGCTGTTAGTTAAACGATAAAAGCGTCGGGCTGCGTTCGGCATAGCTTCTTCCAGGAGGTCAGAAGCATCAATCTCACGGCCGTTTATAACGCGGAGAATATCTTGCTCATCCATAGGTTACTCCCAGGCAATAAATCAAAGTGGCCAGGCAAAAGGAGACTCGCCTGGCATCAAAAAGAATAAAAGGTCGTTACGAACTGATAATGATGGCCTGGTCAGTTTGAGGAAGTCGGTTTCCTCTGATGAATGCTGGATGGCTTAAACGAGCAGATGACATGGTCATCGCCAGAAATGTCTCTTCACGCGAACGCAGCAATTCCCCCCATGAATAGGTTTCCCATACGTCGTGGGAAAGATCGGATTCCTTTATGTACCTTGACTGCATTGTTGGTTCAAAATCGACGGGAGCTAGACTGTCATAGGATGGATGTACACGGTACCCCAATTCTTCCTCCCTCTGATGGTATGCATGTGCCAAAAGGACATCATGGGAGACCAAGTCATAGTCTTTGTCCTGAACGAGCGTTTTTACGGTATGACTAATTTTTCCAAAGCCTTCAATTTCCCAGATTGTTATCATTGTGAACTCAGTTAAAGTCCGTGGGCTTTTTACCAGAAAGCCATTTAATGCACGTCGCCCCTTCAACATGACAACGTGGTAGGACTTGTTGGGATAAGGTTTCATTGCCACCAGCGAATCAGCTTTAAGCTCAAGTGACAATTCAGGTACAGAAACTGACACGAGAGTACACTTGTTTTTCATATGGTGAAGAATACGGGGCACAAGATGCAGATACATCATTTTCTCCTTTGAAGGATATACCAGGCAGCTCCTCAGCAGCATCAAAATATTTAAATCACTCTTTAATTAGTAAACCACTGCTGATTAACTTCTTTTATGTTTCACAGAAATTATTCGTTTTGTTTCTGTTCGTTATACTGCTCAAACCAGAAGACGACCGGTTTTTCTACAATATGAAGCAACCCAAAACGTTCTGCGGTACGGAAATTCACGCTATATGCGCGAGCCCGTTCAACCTGTTTGGTAATTTCTTTTCTCATTCCTTCAACACTAAAAGCTCCTTTAAAAAGGTTGCAGGGGGCGCATGATGGAAATAAGTTTTCTATAGCATGCAGTTCAGGGTGCATAACCTTACCCGTACTTCGGGCAACATGAGTTACGCCGCTGCCGACAGGGGCTCTCACCAGTTCAAAGTCGCGTCGAACAGGCTCAACATGATCGGCATGCCACCCTTTTTCAGGAAGCTTGCAACCACAATAGGCACAACGCCCCCCAAATTTCATTCGCAGCTCAGCTCGCTGTATTTTAGAGATCTTATTTTTAGGTTTTGAGAACCTACCATCAGGTGATTCAGCTTTGGATAACTTTGCTGAGGGCTCAGGTAATTCAACTAAATTCCCGTTGATATTTATCACCTTGACCATATCATTTTCCGCCTTTACTAAGCTCACGGGCACAGGAACTGGCTTAAGTAACCGCTAAAGATAACAGCCACTGACTGCATCTACCCAGACCTTCTGTTTATACTCAATAGGCCACCCCTCTTTATCTGCCCGGATGACGCAATCATTTACCGTGGTGCGTGACCGGATACGAACATCAAGCGGAAGCGAATCGTTATCCACACGAGCCTGTGCCTCATTTAAAATGCGTAAAAACATCTCTTTGGTCATTCAGATACCCCCTCAACTTTGCGAATTTTGATCAGATGAGGGCGACTCAGTTTACAAAGTTGTTCTGTCGCTTCATCAATCGAATTGAACCGATGAGCCTCTTCGATATTTAAAGTCCAGTATTTCGCTTTCCCTTCTCCCAGATCGGACTCAAAATAATTTCGCTTTACATCCATTTTTTTAGGCCTGCCATTTATCTTGACGACATTATGTCTGTCATCAAAAAGAAATTCGTCCCCCTCAAAAGTGATTAATACAAATGGCCCCTCAGGCTTGGAAGTCCGGGAACTTTCCATTTTCAAAGTCATACTTCAGCCTCTCGATAGAACTCATGAAACGTCAAATTAAAATGGACTCACACCACACTGATTCAGTATTCCTCCTGAACCCCATTAGGCTCTGTTGTGATTTCATATTTAATTCCGCCAGGTGCTCCCACAGCGTCCGCGACCGACTCACACAGCAGCGAGAGATCGTTGAGGGTCATTGGGTGTTCAATGTCCAGCGTGAAGAGTTTCCCGGCTTGCTTGGCGGCTGTCTTGTCAGCATGTTCGGCATTAAAAAGGTATACGGTGTGTTTTTCCTGAGCGGGTGTATTTTGATTTTGCATTGATGATCCTTTTGTTTAGTTCCCCGATTCCGGGGGTGAGTGAATTAATTTAAATTTATATTCGTCTGGTTTAATTAGAACGTTTCCACGCTATGCGTAAACAGGTAATGCAAGGGCTGTATCAACAGGATTAAAGTTACTTTTCTGGATGCAGCAACGCTTGGACATGATGTCCACATTACATCACGATCAAAGCTAAGTTTTTTTTGTATAACCCCTCCATTTTCGTGTGTTTCGCGTTTCAGACGCTTATACGACCTGCTTGACCATCCTCATCAGAAGGCGGTTTAACAGTCCTTTCGCTGTCGGGCGATTGCTATCGACATAGTAAAAACCTGTTTTGGTCGTACCGTGAGCACTGCTCAGCACCCTCAGTTCCCAGATAACGTCACGGATAACGCCGCCATTTTCTGGCTTAAGGCATTCAGATAAATGGCGCATGAAACGAGCTCTTACGGCACGGTAATAGCGGAACTCCTCTGGCTGGTTAGTATTTTCTTTCACCCGGAGTCGCTGGTTACACAGAGTTAGAACTGCATCCATCATTCCCGCCTTCAGCTTCGCCTGGATCGCACCTTGTTGCTGTTCCCTCTCACCTTCGAGTAACGTTAAAATTCTTTCTCCGAGTGCCGTCTTGTTGTGTACGTGCAACTGAACACAGGCAGCTACGCATGCCCAGAATCTGAACTTTTTTATCTGTCCACGCAATTTCCGGGCTACAACCTGACGGTATGCAGAATCACTGAGTATTTTAAAACGCCGACTGGCAACCAGCTCTGGAAGCGACACTCTGTCGCCTATCCCCAGGCGGGAAAAGGTTTGTCCCCGTTGTGCGAGACGATGATAGACAGCGCCCTTGCCTTTTGAAATTCGGACCGCGCCATAACGAAGAAGATACTGAGCAGCAGTCGTTGGAGTAAACTCACCGTCAGCGATGCGCTGGCGTAACCCGTCGTATTCATGCCAGATAATCCAGGACGCCGTATCTTCTTCAACAGTCAGCTCATCCTCTTCCTCGAATGCCACGACGACAGAACTGCTCTCTCCGGTCTTTAGGCTACGTGAAGCCCTGGGGTCAGCCTGCCCGTCAAAATAGGTCATCAGCGGCAACGTATCAGTCAGTCCATCATAAGCTGTACCGAACCGGCCTCCGGGCAGTTTCATCCAGAGTGGAGCTGGCATTGGTGTACGGGGCACAGGCTGCATGTCAGGCTCATCCTCAAGAAGGTCCAGATCGGCCTCTTCCCAGACCCTGCGATAGATCTCAATTGCCCGAAACGGGCGAGGGTTGAAACAGTGCAACGACCAGAGGAAATCAACGTGGATCACGTTTGCTTCCTGTACAAGCCGAAATTGTGGCTCAGCCATACGACGGTTATAAGCCGTATCGTCAACCTCGCCGGAAAGTAGCTTTCTGCGATGCTCTGCCGCACGTCTTGCTTCAACATAATCAAGGCTGCAACAGGCATGAAAAAGACGTTCAGTCAGGGACGAAGAAAAGATATTGGGTTGAAGACGCACATATCCGCCTTCGAACACTTTACGACCGATATAATCCCGCAGGCTCCAGTCGTACTGGATCTTAGAAAGAAATCGCTGAAGACGACTCAGGCCAGCCTGATAACCGTATTTCTCCGGGTCAGTTCGAAGGAGCGTTTCCATTGAATGGTCAACCCCTACTGCTGTGCAAAGCGAGCACCCATATCGAGCCCCACAAGCTGATGTTCGAGTGGGTTTCTCCGGCGACCAGATACACTCCCCGGTGGCGTCTTTATAAAGCGTTGCCAGGCTGAAGTTATCCGGCATAAAGCTTGGTAAAGGGAAGCGTGATTCGGAACCACAGGCCATCAGAAAAGACCAGATGTCCTGAGTGCGCCACTCCTTTACCGGATAGAGTTCACCACCGTGCTCAGTCAGGGTTACTTTCCTCGCCTGCCCTCCCATTTTGAGGATATTTCCGGCCCTTCGGGCACTTTCATCATCCCTGGAGCCCAGCATCAGGCATACCCTGCTTCGAACGGATGCCGGGGCGTTTTTCAGGTAACGAGCTTTGGCCTGGCGCAGGGGCGCGATTTTGTAGTCGGTTGAGCACTGTCGGGTAGAAGAATTAGTCCAGGTCGGAAGTCCGCGCCCAGTCAGAATGCGGCCGACCCAGCTCTGCGTAAGAGACGGTCGGGCGACAAGGACTGTGACCGGTAGCTGGTGTTCAGCAATGAACATTCTGAGCTGGTTGAGAACCTGTGAAGCCTGATAGTGCATCTCAGGGTTTTCGATCAGCGTATCGGACATCTGAATGAAATGATGTTCGCTGATATTTGTGCCGTTACGTACTGCCCTGATCAATGCCATCAGAAACAGGTGCAGAAGAGAATGGGAGTCTTTGCCGCCACTGTATCCCACGCACATTGTCCAGCCGTCCGTAATAGCCTGATAAATAGCAGATGTGGCTGACATGACCAGAGAAGAAAGACTCACAGTCTCCTTTTCATCGGTATAGTTCAGATCGGCATCGGTTGTCAGGGTCTCCCAAACATCCGCCCATTTATCATGTTTCAAAATGGCAGCATTAGCCGCCTCAGGAAAAATAACTTCTGAGGATAATTCAAGGAATGAGTCGCTTTTTTCAATAAACATATATTTTCCTGAACCACGGTATATGCTGCATCACTGATATTATTAGAACTTTAAAATAACTACAGCGCAACCATTTAGCGAAATTATATTAAATCAAAATCACGCGGATTTAATGTCAATATATATAAAAATAATCCATTGTAATTTAATCACCCGGCACAGCTATTAGTTATAGGTTGGCGGCGTAATAAATGCCGTATTATTTGTTTTCAACTCAGACAGCGGAATAAAAGGAGTGTTAAGAGTCATGTCATCACCACAATGGCGTGGTAGAGCTGAAAGCTGAAATGAATCTTTCATCACCCTAATAACCGGGCATTCCGTACGTGCTGATGGCATTACTTCCCGCAGCATCGCTTCCTGCTTTATGCTGTCGCTATGCTTATATTCATCCATGTCTTTTATTTCTTGAATTTCATCTTCACCACAAAATGACCAGTTAGCGTCATAGAAGTAAAACTCAGTTAAATGAAGATCGTTTTCTTTCACGTATGCCGCCAATTTGCGGATACGCTGTTCAAGCATTGTATCTATCCGTAAGGAAACACTCTGCGGAACGTCACTTGCAAATTCATTGATACAATCAACGGTAGAAACTATGAATTTATTGGTCATGGCAGGCTCCAGGCCACCGGGGAAACCGGTGGCTACGGTAATTGGCAGGCTTAAGCGCCGCAAAGGGTGTCAAGGGAAGGGAGAAGCTTGCTCAGCTTGTCGTAATCGAGCGGAGACAGTTCTGTAACGAGTTCGACCGAAAGACTAGTGTTGTCTTCTTCACACAGAATATAGATTCCGTCTTCTGGCTCTTTTCCGGCACATGCCTTCAGTCGTTTGTTAACGACCTCCTGGGCTGAATCCGCTACGTCGCAGCTCAGGACATAGCTTGCCACATAGCTGCTCTCACCGTGGTAATGCGTCACTTTACACAGAGCATACTGGATACCGGCTTTGTGAGCCTCATTCATGAGACGAGAAAACTGACAGCCATCCTGGTAATAGTGGGTATCCTTTGTGACCAGAATAGTCATACCCCCAAATTCATCTGTCCGGCTTTTACTGCATGTAAATGCAGCAGTAATTGTTACCATTTCCGAGAGGTCGAATACCGACAGCACGGCAGTTGTGAGGCAAATTGCATGGTCAAGATCAATGGTCTCTCCATGAAAAACTGCCAGCCCACTGCTGGTAACTTCTGTTGCGAACAACAGTTCATAATTGCAGTCTGGGCAGGATGGTTGCCCAAAGCTCGGCTCAGAAGGGTCATACTCAGGGTGGTTCTCGATAATACTGAGGATCAGCTTCTCAGTCAGAGAACAATCTGTCAGTGGCTTATCAAGCAAACGCTCACCTTCTGCAATTTCTGCTTCGGTAACGAATGTGATTGCTTCTTGTGCCATTTTTGCCTGCTCCTGAGTGCAGGGAATAATAAACGACGCCTGAGTATAATTATCTGCCACAGTTGACTCCTTGATTATTTAATTAATGTATTTGATGAGAAGATCATAACAAATACACTAATACCAACTAATAACCTGAAGGCGTTTTTTTAGAAAAAATATTAAGAAGAAGAATATGAACACTACCTCATCTTAAATTAATATCATTCAGGATTAATATTCATTTTTGCAAATAAAAACCGCCAGACGGCGGCTTTTATAAAGAGGGAAATATCATTGGAAGTTGAAATTACTTCACGGCAGGCCGACAAATTACGCGACTGCTGTGAGCTGAAGCGAAACTTGTAGAGGAAACTATAATCACCTTTTCTAAGTCGTCGGCACTGTCAGCAATATGATGCCGGAAAGCCTCCTCTGCATCACCAGGGGAGTCGGCTTCGACCAGGTAGGCCTGATCATCATCATCAAACATAATGCGCCCGGAAATGAGATAAAGTCGGCTCAAATCTGGCGTTGCTGCGCTCGTGCTTCGTTCGTTCAGATTCATTTTTTCTCCGTCTGTTGCTCGTAAAAAGAATGACGCCGGTTTAAAAGGCGTCGCCAGGGTTCGGGCTAAAACGCAGGGTTGCCATCGAGGAAGCTCATTGGCTGGCCAATAGCGGATGCCACCCTGAGAATTTCACCTGGTGTGGCATAACGCAGCATTTCAGAGCGTCCAAATTTCTGATACTCATCTACTGACATCTTTCTCCACTCTGGGTGAGGATCTTTTCCGCACAGTGACCAGTTGCTTTCAGAGGAATCACGACGGAGAACGTACACATCAAGCGAGGCTGTAAGCCCACTTCCATATCCCCGCTGCGCTACAATACGAACCTGAGAACCATCGTCGCGTTGCAACGTCTGGGTTAATTTCGTGATAGGATCCTGAGAATGCATGCCATTTACCTCGTTTTCAAAAGATTTACCGTAAGTAAATGATACCGAATCGAGAATTCTGGCTAATAGGTCAGAAGAAAAAATAATGAATATTTTTGAAGTGTAGGATAATGATTAGAATAAAATGGCCTGAATAAATCGCTAGCGGTTAAATCCGCTTATTTCAGAGAAGCTCTGATTTAGTAGTTAGGGAAAACGATGCGGTGAAAAGTAACTTTTACACCGCAATTCAGAAAAAAGTTTCAATTAGTCACATTACGAATAACCCGGCTTACTTTCGCATGTGCGTTCCCCTGGATGTTAAAGTAAAGCCCCTCAGGCAGACTCGTCGCCCACTTAACTCCTCGCTCAGCCATACGCTTCGGTGTTTCCAGCCAACCACGAGGAATATTGCCCGTAACGTCACCGATAACCCGTGAAATGCATGCTGCTACCCGGATGCCGCCGGGAATATCGCATTCGGATTCAACAATATGCATAACCTCAAATAAAGCACCATGCCGCTGGACATGATCGCCAATGTGCAACTCGATAGGAGAAACCATTTCTGTATCTGACTTCATATCTGTCCACCTTTAATTTAGAAACCGTCTAAATTACCAATATAGTTAATGTACCGGATGTTAATTCAACAAGTTCTGTATCACAACCATCAGTTTTTTTTGTTGGGTCTATATCGGAGAAACAAGTGAATATTGAATACACTCGTTAATACAGACAACCGGAAATGAATGGCACCCTAATTATCTCTGCGGCGTATGCTAAGCCGTTAATATTGTCATTTTATGGTAGAAACAATGCAAAATGAATAAACCGCTTGTCGCTTCAAACCACTTTATCAAAACCGTTAACTTGCATTAAGCCCGATACAGTTCGGCGAGCTCGTCCAGCATGGGGTTACTCTTATATCCCGGTGCGGCCGTAAAAAGGTTTCGGGAAATCGCCAGCCATTCCATGATTTTGTCCGTCGCCAGCCAACGTCTGCCAAGTCGCTCGGCTGCGATGGGAACTTTATGCAGGCCAGCGAAGGGATCTACAACAAGATCTCCCGGCTCTGTCAAAAACTCAATCAGAAACGCTGCAAGCCTGGTAGGAGACGTTGCACCATGCAGCGGAAAACCTAGCTCGCGGGCAATGGAATGGCAAAATCTCGTATCAGCGCAGCTATTGCCGTAAAACAAAGTATTTTTGGGGATCGTTCCTTCTGTTTTATTTCCAAAGGATCCGCTTTTAAGCTGGTACGCCCCATCACCATAAAAGGTCGTGCGATTTTCACCGCCTGCTGCCTGCAATTTAAGATGCTGCTCTGAATGCGGTTGCAGTACACGTAAGTTGTTTGAACGAACCTTACTCGCATCATTGGTAAACCACAGCACAGGCTCATACGATGAGCAGAGCTGCACTCGTTGCTTACATGCCCAGTGCGTTGGCGATGGGGGCTTACTGCGATTCACCCACTGAAGCCTGTCCATGAGCTCAAGCCCCAGCTTGTCACATAATGCCAGTGTCAGACGCTCCAGATACAGAGAACGTGAAGGCCTGCCCCTATTAAAGCTATCTTGAGTGATATTCAATGCCACACTTGCGCCGGGTACAAGCTGTTTCACGATCGGTTCGAGGATACGCAGAAGCCAGTCAATATAAACCTGCTCGCCACGCCCCCCGCCATGCCCGTAGTCTCTTGAATTTCGAAGGAGGTAAGGCGGCGAGGTCAGGCAAAGATGAATTTGCTCTGTGATATTGCTGAAGAAGGCATAGGCGTTTCCAAAAACCGATGCCCCAAGAGAAGTTGAGAAACCGACAACACAGAGCTTTTCCCATGACTCGTGTAGGTTTGTTTTCGTCTTAGAGGAGTATCTCCAGACGCCCCGTTTTTCTGGAACGCGTTCGATGACTCCGGCCTGCCGAAGAGTCTGCTGAAACCAGCGTACTTTGTGTTTGACGCCGCTGGTTCTGGTTTTATCTGACCCAAATTCTTTCAGTTCGTGCAATTCGGCATCCGACATGCCAGTTTCACGCTGCACTTCGCGATAAAGCTCGTCGTTGCTCAACGGCAATTCGGAGGCTGCGTAGATCCGTGCAATTAAATCCGTAGAAATCGTGCTCATCAGCCATCCTTAATGGAGATGCAGTTTAAATATCGGCCTGATGGTTGGAAGGGGGATTACTAAATCAAACCGATCTGTTTATTTATAGGCTTTGTCAGGTCATGCAGCACAGCTGGGCATGCGCAAAGAGACCCAGTCTTCTTTAGCGGAGACACCTTCAAAAGTTGTACTCAATCAGCCCCAAGATTTTGAAACTCAATGTGCTTTTGCTCACACTCCTCCCTGCCCCACGAGCCCTGCCATTCACAGATGTCCCGGTACTTAATTTCCAGCTTATCCATCTGTGAGAGGTTAGCTGTTGCGAAGTCTGGCCATATGTCGTGCCAGCATGCGTTGTACGTGACGCCTGCTGGTGGGCAATACATCATTGCATCAGCATGGATAATTTCAACGCGAGGATCGTTTGCAAACGAGGCCGCAACGAGGTTAATAACGTCCTGTTCTTTTTCAATTACTGTTACATGGGTTACATCTTCTTTTTGAAGAATGGCGTGAAGCACCATCCCCAGACCAAGACCATTAATGAGCACGCGCCCGGTGGCTCGCTCTAAAAAATCCTGGCAGGTTCTGATCTCCATCGGGGTATTGGACATCACCACATCCCAGCCGTTGGACAAACGCCGATATCTACCGGGCGGGATAAACTCGTCTGTATTACCTGTATACTCGGCACGAAGGGCGAGGCTCATCGCCTTATCTGCGGTAATTTCGAATGTGTCCAGTTTCCAGGTTCCGGACGTGCCGTCTTTAACGGGTAAATCAGAAAAGCAGCTCTTCATCAAGGCAACCAAAATTCCAGTAATGTTGTTACGCTGAACCTATCACAAACCTGCTCTTAATACAGTTATCAGGAGTGACAGCGATCTTTGAGGAATCGTTTAAATCACGGGCATCCTGTAGCGGACGCCCGATATTTAATCAAATGTCGCAGGTGTTAAAGGAAGCGTTGCAAAGTTGCAACGTCTTCTGGAGCAACCTCCACGCAGCTCCTGACACTGTAGTGATTTTCGCCGTTGTAGTCGTAAACCCCACCGTCTTCAAAACTCAGCTGTTCAAGCTCGCCATGGCACTCTGAAATGAGTGCCGTCTGGCAAGCATTTTTCTCACAATCGCTGACGAGTAACCGAACATAGCTATTCTCATGGTCGCCGTTTCGGTTCTGGATTTTAACGATAAAGTGTTTTTCAGACATTTGTGCCTCCAGCACAGTTTGAGGTTAATTTAGCGTTGCCCCGGCTCACCGGGGCAAGAATAAATCAACCCTTAATGAAACTGTGCCCCCAGGTGTTAGGCTTAAATGCCTGCTCTTTGATATATGTTTTCATTACCTTGCAGGTTTTTTTCAGGGCTTTGGTATTGGCATCGGTTACTGAGATAAAATGGCGAGAATAACGGTTTTCCCGGTATTGCTTATCAGCGTTTGGGTCAATTGCTTCGCTTTGCAGGAGTCCTTCGTGCCTGCCAATTACTATTACGTAGTTCATTTCACCTGAAACACGATCCGTGAGTAATTGAATGGAAATATCAGTCGCTCGCGTGGCCTGGCTAGCAGAAATTTTTGCATGTAAGAAAGCTCCCTTTCGAAAGTTGGCCGGAGTCAAACCTGTAATATCCTCGGTGCTAAAATTAAGTGAAGATAGAGTTGAAAATAAATCACAGCTAATGACTTCAGTATTATTAGACATAACCCGGCTCCGCTCATATTCATGTTAAGGTAATTATATCAGGTTGATAGCATTACCTAATAACTTGGTGGCAAAAAGTTGTGGTTTTTGATTAACTAAAATTGATGTTCTCAATACTGCTCAAGAATTCTTTCTTTACACCCGGAGTAAAAGGTATACGTTCAATGTATTTATAAAGCGTCGCAAAGGTTTTGGTTTCAATGTTTCGTGAAATAACATCATCAATCGGGTCTTCGAACATATTAATAAAAACATCAATATGCTGCTCTCCGCTTTCTGAAGCTAAAGAGAGAATACAGACCACTTCAATGTAGCGGTTATCCTGCTCTGCAATGAACAACCAGTGCCCTTCGTTAAAGGCTGGTGCAGCACTGAAGCGTTTTACAACAATTTCTGAAAGAGCATATCCTGCCTGATCCAACAGATTAATAAAGTTGAGTTGAGTTGAAACCACGTCTAACGCTTTCATAAAACCTCCTTTTCATCTGTACTTATTATACTGTTACCCATCCCCCCAGCTAATAACCTCCCAGCAAACTTTCAAAAAAAATACCACCTTTAATTAGAATTGAACACATCCTTTTTAAATAACAAAAAGGATTATGAAACCCACAATGTTTGTGATGTGCCACCAAGGAAAAGTAACTTTTATGTGCTCATAAATCTTATTTCGTATTCACTTTCCTTTGTCTTTCGGTCGTAGATTATCAGGGGAAGCATAAGAAGAATATGTGAGGTTTAAGCAAATGCGGTGATCGGGCATTATAATTTGGTGAGGCTATTATAAGTGGATAAAGATAGTCGTAGGTATAGGATCAGGTTAAATTGCATTTTCCCGGTTGCCTTCCCTGGCCTACCGGTTTCAGCTCAGATACTAAGACCAGCGGTAATACTTAAAATATTCCTCATTTGCAGCTATAAACTCCCTCAAACCGTTCATTAATCCCTTCTCAAACGCTGTCACGATAAACCGGTAACCGTCCAGTGTTTCAATGTAGTAAATACCGCCTGGTGTAATTCCAACATGCAACACCTCGGCTGTCATCATAAACTGGCCTTCCGGAAAATCATGCGAAAGGTAAATGAAACCAGTAGTGGCCGATGCGGGTGTGGCATTCACTAAGACCCCGTTAAACTGCTGCCCGTGCCTCGCCGGTACAAGCTCACTTCCCCTGGTTGACTTATCAAGCAGCCTCTTAACATCTTTTTCTTCTTTTAACGAGGTATAGACCCGCACATCACTGTCATCACCTGGGCGAGAGCCGGTGCCAACATGAGCAAGACGACGGTAAGCACTGCGCATATTAACGTGGCAGGATGCCCCTGCTCTACCCTGAAGCCTTACGCCAAAGTCTTCGCAAAGTAACAAAATCTGACGTAGCTGGTTTTCATGCACGGACGCTGAGAGTGAAAGATTGAAACAGGAAAAGGTCAGTTCTAAAACCTTTTCGCGTTTGTCATTGAAATGAGCTTCCAGCCTGATGACTGGCTTTTCCGACATTGCAAAAGCTTTGTCCGTTACTCTGTACCGGCATTCATCTCCGAAACATTCTTTAACAACGCTGGCTATGACCGTGTCGTGTTCTCCATCTTCCGGAGCTGGCACAAAGATTTCAAATTGTGCCGGTGTATCCGGCTCAAGCAGAACGGGATAGAGACGCGGAGAATTAAGCAAAGCGCATTCAGAATTAATGAGCTTAACCCAGGCGCTTTTGTCGTCCGGATCCTTAAGCTGCTGTCCAAGGTTATCGCAAAAGTCAACTATCTGACGGGTATGCTCATCCGTGACTGCACAGATCAGGTTAAGACCATGCGTGGCCATACGCAGTTCCCGGGTTCGGGACTGGGAATTGATCGACCAGGGGTTAAGTGAAAGCGAAATAGGGCTTATGGAAGGGACGACCGTCTCATTCTGCAAATCTGTAAGCTGGCAGTTCGCAGTAGGCTTCGGGGAAAGGGTACTAAATATGTAACTTGCCTGTTGTTTAGTACTGGCCTGGATATAAAACATCGCGTCCATGCTTGTATCCCGGGATGAAATTGAAAATAGCTTCATTTTTAACCTTAATGGATGAGCGATTTATAGTCATGTGCAGACAAATGAACATTATGTGCGCCATCATTCCATTCAAAGAATAATCGATACTTAGAGTTTACTCGAATGGAGGAATAACGGTTTGACGTCATTCTTAAGCGTTCATAACGCAAGCTGTTGGATAATAACTCCCGCTCACTCTGGACATTATCCAGCGTTTCAAGTCGACACAGAATTGCGTTAATAATTTCAGAAGGAATACCTGCCGTTGTTTTTCCATTACGGAAGAACTTTTCAAGCCGTCTGTCTTTAAATGAATGGATCATAGTTCCTCCGTAATAATTGACCTTAAAATTAAATTAAAAGGGCTTTGAATTAATGAATACCTAAAATGCGGGCGGCAACTGCCAGCTGCTTATCACTTAACTGACGCTGGTGGGTTAAAGAAGACTTAAGGCTTTCCAGAAAATTATTACTACTGGATTGTTGGGTGATTGCATCAACCATTTTTTGATGAGACCTGCACCATGCTGTGAACGCAGAACTGTGGGCGCTTTCAGTCCTTAAACGCTCGTCTTGCAGGGATGCTGACACTTTGCGGGCAGCTTGCGCATTAATGCGGTACAGCGCATTCAGCGTGTAAGCAGTACGGGTCGTTTCGAGGCTGTAACCCGTGGCTTTACAAGCCATACAGCGACTTCTATAAAAATGCTTACGCTCTCCCCGCCCATTGCATTTATCGCAAACAATACGAAAAGTATATTCCGCAGTACCTTTTACAGAATCAACACAGCGGATTTTTGCGCTGGAGATTTCAATTCCACTGCGATCATAATATTTGGTCATAATGTGATTCCTCCGGTTAGTTCTGGAGTAATCATGACAGAATGAATCTACTGGCTAATAACCTGAGAGTAAATATTTTAAAAAAACATTGAGAGAGGGTCTGCAAATTTATACACGAAGGATTCAAATATAATTTGTTTAAAAAATTAAGAGCATTCTGAAGTAAAATTGCATCAAAAAGCATTCATGGATAAATCATGTACTGGTGCCAGCGATTTAAACGAGGACATTGTTCCGGTGTAATTACACAGTTTAGCATCATAGATTATAACCAAAAGGAAGGAGTCCTTCCCGTCTCGGGAATATTACTTTCCCGTTTGCAGTTTAAGAGACACTTAATGAGAAAGTAATAATTAAGTCATGCTCAACTCTACATTTTACATTGAGGATGGCGTAACAGGGTACGGCATACTACCGTACCCTTGTGTAGGGTTTATGTTTGAGGGAATTCTATAGCAAATGTGGCCGTGCCAGATTGACCACTTACAGCGGGAGTAACGGGATATGTGCGCTCTTCACCATTACCAAGATCCAGTGACAGCGATTTAGTTTCACCAGGCTGGACCGTAACTCCGGCAACCGTAACGCCGAACTGGGCGTTTTTCTGAACAGTCAGGGTTCCGTTTAACTGTCCGGTAATGATAGAACCGTCCTGACGACGCAACACACTGGTTCGGATGATGGCCAGCGGCGTGTTGTCCGTTGCTTTCAGTGCTACGGCTGTGGCCAGCGTCTTGAGATTATCCAGCATAATCAGGTTAGCTGGCTGGTAGGTAAAATTAAGCGTTTTAGTGGTCCGGTTACCTGATTCGTCAATAGCCAGAGCCTCCAGATGATACATCTGTCCCGATTCGTCAGTATTGGGGAAGATTCTGGGGTATTCAGGAATAAAGACATCCTTGGATAGCGGCGTGAATGCAAGGGTGACCTTTTCAGAGTTAGGTCCACCAGCGAGCTGAAGCGATATCAGGGAAGCATCCCCAGAGGCATCAGTAACGCTTATGCGTAGGTTCTCAAGCCCTTTAACCAGTTTTCCTTCTGCGTCTGCGCCATTAAAGCTGAACGCAATAACCGGAAGCGTTGAGTCAATTTTCAGCGGTGCATTAAGCGTTTTGGTTCCTGTGTTTCCAACAAGATCCGTGGCAGACACGCTAACAACCGTATAATCCCCGTCCGGTAGACCAGCGTATGAGAAAGTGGCGTTTTTGGTTTTATAATCGCTTTCACTGACAGTCACAGGCTTCAGGGTGAAAGTTTCCCCCCGGGCATTTTTAAGGGTGGCTTCGAAAACTTTGGTATCCCAGTAGCTGATGTTCCAGGCGTTGACGCGATCATTATCGGTGGCCGTCATAGTGATTGTCTTGGAGGCCTTGTTTACCTGAGCGACATTAACCACCGGTGGGTTGTTATCCCAGATAACCGTAAAATTACCAGCAAGCGCATCGAATATGCTGTCACCATCTTTTCCCGAGTAAAGATGCAGATACTCAAATCCTTTGTCACTGGTGTAGTTGAAGTTAACCGTCATCTCGCATGAACTTTGTCCGACAGGAATAGTGCAGAACCAGGCTGCATTTTTTACCGTTCTGAACTTTTGCACGTATGGTCGGGGTTCTGCGGTTACCTTTATGCGGCTAATGGTGGCGGTTTTAACGCTGATTGAGGCCTGAGTTAACCACTCACTGGTATCACTCCGGTACATCTCTTTAGCCACTATCTTCGGGGCTATTTCCATCGCCGGGGCTGGAGTGAAGTTGAGGGAGTTATGATGAATTCGTCTTACTCCTCCCGCCAGAGTCTGAAATTCATGATAAGTATCCCCCACATTTGGATATATGTATTTGAAAGTATAGATATTATAAGTGCTATCGGACGTCTGGAAATTCGAGTCCGCCCAGCCATATTTGGAACCGTTAACAGCAGTAAAGTCACTTTTCTTCCTTAATACCCGTACGGAAATAGGGTTCTGGAAGACGGTCATGCCAGACTGATAGGAGACCCATGATCCGGTAGTGGCGTCCTGCACCTGGATGATATCGTCAGGCTTAACCCGATCAATTACGCTTCGGCGGCTTAGTTCGCTCCTGTTTCCCGCTTTGTCATAAAGGTAGATCCCCACTTTATATTCAGAGCGGTTTTCCGGTGCCAGGGCATTGCTGCTTGCGTCGGCGACTTGAACGGTTACGCTACCTTCCACTGTATTAATTTCCGCTGGCTTTTTACGCTCCACTCCAGCGGCATCGGTTATGAAATATTCAGCATTAGCAAGCCCGGAACCTTTATCACTCAGTCCATTAAAGACCAGTGCCTGGACGCTGGCGTACTGCATACCGGCTGGTACTGAAGTGAAGATCGCTTCGCTGCCAAAGTTCCACCCATTTCTCGTATAACTTATGGTACCCGTTGCCGGAGGCGTTCGGTCAATTGCAAGCGGGTAATCCTGCCGGGAGACCTCCTTCCCTTGCAAGTCGGTAATCACCTCTCTGAGGGTGAAGCTATCTTCTCCCATCGCTGGTACGGTCAGAGTCTTGCCGTAATAATCAAAGCCTGTCGAAGATGTGGTACGGTCATCAACGGTAACCAGGCTGCTTTTCGTGCTCCAGATGAGGCTCCCGTCACTTTTCAGCAGACTGAGCGTAATATAACGGTCCAGACCGGAAATAACGGCAACGTCAAAGCTCGTTACCGGATTAATCCATACGGATGCAGGCGATACGGTCTTTTTAACGTTCAGGGTATCTTTAAAGCTGAATTCTGCGATTTCAGCGGAAGCTCCTGCGCTGAAACCTGCAAATGCAATAAGCAGGGCTAGTTTGATTTTCATGGGTTGTCTCCTGATCAGGTTCCCCATGATACTTTTTCAGTGTTCGTGATCTTTTCGGGAAAATAGCTATTTTTGATGTTTTTCTTTTCTGCCCGGCGGGACTTTTTTTGTTTACGTGAATGCAACAAAACCAGAAAAGTTACTTTTTGATAGGGTAAAATTAGGTTTCCCTAATTTCCAGAAGCAAGCGAAAGCAGAACTAGCTTAATAGCCATTAAGAACGCCATACCTATTGATAAATAACGCTCCTTACATTTAATGATTTGAGCATTTAAAAATGAATTAGCGAAAGAATTTTGGTTTGCTTTTTATTGCATGAGTAAAACAGTATTAATAATCCGGAGCCATTAGAACGTACTCTAAAGACTCCGGTATACAGATATCTTGCCAGTAAAAATGGCCTTACTCCTCATCATCCCCCAGCGCTTTTTTGATGGCGCGGCGGCGGGCTGCATCACCTACACGATATCCGACTGAATATACGTCATTCAACCGGCGCAGAATAAGATTTATTTCCTCATCCTGAATGTAGGCAGGTAAACACAGAACCACGTCGCCATCTTCATCATAGACTCGAACAACTTCCTTCTGCCCATCTCGCTCGCGAATAATCTGGACATGCTGAACCCTGGTGTATTCTGGGTTTACGCTCATTTTAAGTATCTCTCTGTAATTGTTGTTACCAGTTAGCTATAAGCCGGATAATTCTGGTATTCAGTGTTCTGCACAGCAATCGCCTGCTCGTGGATCATTGACACTGCCAGGCGGGCTTTAACTCGCTTGCTGGTGAGAAAACGCTTCACTTCTTTAAGTTCGCTGCCAGCCGACAGCATATTGAAGACATGCTGTTTGAGACTGTTGTTATTTTTGGCCACTTGTTTCTCCATCATCTTTGTACATGGTTATTTCAGGCTGGCCTGCCAGATCACACACGTTATCCATATGCTTTTGGACCCAGTCTGTTAGACCCAGACCTTCGGCCTTTGCCTGATTGACGTAACGCAGTTTACGTTCAGGGGTAACCCGCATCTGTAGTTGTGCCGTCGCTGGAACCGCCTCTTTCAGGGCGTTAAGGCCCCTCTGATCACGGGCCTGAATTGATGGTTTACCGCTAGGCATCTGATGTATCGCTCTCCCGGCGAGCGGTGGACAGCTCTATTTCTTTTGCGATAGCTTTATCTATGGCATCCAGCTGCATGGCAAACTTGATTTCAAGCGAACAGCGTAATGCCTTCAGGGCGCGTTCTTTGGTGCTGTATTGTGGTATGCCGTTCTGGCTACCATTCATGCCTCGCATGCGGCGGGAGGTTGCATCGACAACCTCTCCCTCTTCCCGTGTGCCGTGAACCGTAGTTCCGCTCCATGTCGGATAAACAGTGCCAGTGGCGGTGTTGAAGCTCCAGCCGTTTTGGTATTCCCCCGAGACCTCTGGTACGGGCATATCGCGTTCAACGCCATAGTCAGACCAGCGTAAAGCGCGGTTTATTCTGGCCTGTGCCACCAGCTCATCATACGCGGCTTGTTCTTTTTTATTCATCGCCATTTAGGGCAATCTCCTTAGAGGGGAATTAGGTGTTATATCGGTACGTAAGTGCTTTTCAGGCCTAATCTCTGACAAGGCCTGATGTGCCAGACTGCCGTTGCATTCACCGTTTTATGGCGGTTGACAGAGCCTCATTAAGAGCCGCAATTAGCTCAGGCGAAGTCGGCTCCAGATTTTTGGAAGCGTTCAGCAGCTCCTGAAGTGAAGAGATTTCCTTTGGCTCCACCTGGTTTGTTTCAGGTGCCGTTTTTTGCACTTCATCCAGTGTACGCTGTGCACCGTTATCCAGCACCAGCACCCCCCCGGCACGAATTTCTGAAATGGTGCGCAACGTATACATCAATTTATCCCAGACACGGCTACCAACCTCGAACCCGGAATCAGCTACTTTTTCTTCATTATGCTTTTGAAAAATTTCTTCTAACCAAGTGGTGAAGCGCTTTCCAAAAGTATTGGCGGCTAAAGAAGTGCAGGAATAAACCTGTTCGACCTGTTTTGTTCCATTTTTATCAGTGAATGTAATGAGACCGATTCGGCCACTGTTAACAGTGTAAAAGCGAGGTTGAAAGCCAGCTTTGAGAAGGTTTTCAATAGCTGAAAAAAAATCTTTTTTGAGCATCGGTTTCAAAATGGTTTTCCTTTTATGCCCGGTGCCGCCGGGGCGGTGGCGTTAAATATACGCCATGTAAGTAAATTAATTTATACCCATTTGATTGTCAATACAAACAAAAAAACAAACCATGTTTATTATTTTATCAACGATGCTATTTTAAAGTCCGTCTAAAATAAAAAACCAAAAAGTTAAATTTGAAGCCGTCCTTCCTAAATTCATTTCTTGCGCATATTAGCACCCTGCTTTAAGTAAATAATTTTTGAAAAAGTTGTCTGGAGGTTATTAGCTCGTGCATCTGGATTGGTAATATAAAGCCAACACAGAAAAGGAAAACAAAATGTATAAATTAGTATCTCCTCGTGAACTGACTGAGATTATTACCGGTTTACTGCTTAAACCTGAACTCCTTGGTGAGCTGGACTCACCAGAAAAGCATCGGATGTTTATGGCAGATTTAGGCCGCGTGGTGGCCGAACATTGTGGAGGTCTGGTAAACAGCGTCGTCTTGCCAGGAACAGAAGTTACAGTGTCGGATGGGTTACCGCTTAATGGCCAGCCGGTACGTTATCTCGGAATCAAAGAGAACATCCCTCACCTCCTTGTAGAGCCTGATGCTTCCTTACCTTCGCTCGCTAAAAACGTCTGGATGTATGCAGATCCTGAAGGCTGGAAAGAACATTTTGGAGCTGAGGAAGACTGCCTTACTCCTGAAATGATGCAGCTGTTCCGTAAAGGTATCCAGGCTCTTCAGAAAGAGCATGACACCCCTGAAATTAGCCTCACACTTCAGGACTGGCGCCTGGAGGAGGAAACACTGCCAGAAGAGGACAGTCAGGCCTATCAGGTCAGCGTTACCGGCCAACATAACATCCACTGTGAAGTTGTTAACAAGGAAGGTAACCCCTGTTTTGGTGTCATGTTCGAAATCGATCAGGGTGTGCCTGCCTTACACATCAACACCGGCGGGGATATGTTGCTCCACATTCATTGCGCCCATAACGGACTCGTTCTGACCCCTGATGCAAGCGGTCAGCGATTTGATAAGGCTCCCGTTGACCGCTTCTCTTATAACAGCCCATCCCTGCTGTTGTCTGCCGACTAACCAAGGCCAAATCTGAATTGTCCCGTTTAAGTAACCAACCCGCTGCCGCCAGGCGGGTAAATCCTCTTAATGGAGTTTTAATGCAAATCTCAACTGAAGTTCTGAACGTCTTATCTCGCTGCCGTGCTGAAGGGAACTTTCTTTTCCTGGCCGACCAGCTCGACCGCAGCATTTATGTTAAGACAAACAAAGTGCTCGAAGCCGCCGGTGGCAAATGGAACCGAAAAGAGCAGGCACATATTTTTACGGCGGATGCAGCTGAGCGTATCGAGCAAATCATTCTGACAGGTTCGGTTGACATCCCACGAGATCTGTTCAATTTCTTCCCTACACCTGAGAATTTAGTCACAGATATGGTTCTACGCGCTGAACCAGCTGCCGGGGAGCGTGTACTGGAGCCAGAGTTTGGTGATGGCCGCATTCTGAAAGCCTTAAAACTGGCGGCTCCGGATGCATTGATTACCGGGATCGAATTGAACGATGAGCGATTCCTTGCAGTGAAGAACGATAGTGTCCTTAGCACAGGAGTCGAGCTGGTGCATACCGACTTTCTTGGGTACCAGCCCGATGAAACTTTTGATGTTATCGTTATGAATCCACCATTCCTTAAACGCTCTGACGTTAAACAAGTCATGCATGCCATCGCAATGCTCGCTAAGCGAGGTCGCTTACAGGCCATTCTGTCAGCTGGGGTATTGTTCCGGGAAGACACACTGACAAAAGCGCTCAGGGAGCGAGTCAAACAACTTGGCGGACAAATTTCGCCTCTTCCGGATGATACATTTAGGGAGTCCGGAACAAAGGTCAAAACAGCCCGCCTTGAAATTGATCTTCGCCGCTAACTGACAAGCAACCGGAAAGAAATCTTAATACGAGTAGCCGGTTAAAGTTACCTGACCGGCTTAACTGACTAAATCAATAAAGAGTGAACAGAAATGACGCATACTGCCGTTTCTCAGGCTAATAGTGCTTTGCAGCTACCCACGGTGGAGCATGTCTACGCTCTTCTGAAAGCAAATTGTAAACCTGACCGCTTTGACGGGCGTGACGGACCCGTGTGGGGCCAGGAATACTCGTGGAATCTGGCAAAAGATCGCTTACAGGATCTGGAGAAATACGGTAAGGCATATGTCTCCCGTCATGAAGACCGTATGGGGGAAGGATTTAGTTTTGGTCCTGACCTGTTAATTATTCGCTAACGCTCCTAATGCCTGATGATATGGTAAGCACAACTGGAAAAATATGTTTTCAAAGCCTATGACCACTTTCACACCAGAACGTATTGAACAAATTTTGGAATTTGCCGAGGGTAGTAACCCAAGCGAAGCAATGAGTCTCAGAGCTGACGAAGTTGCTGTACTGGCACGTATTGGAAAGGCAGTTATGTCGATTGCGCCTGTTTATCAGTGCGAGTTTTGCCACCATGACGCAACCGGGCAACTTCAGTGGCACTGGGAAGATGTGAACAAAGCTTTTTATGATAAATACGATCCAGACAGACGCGGAAGACGTCGAATCCTCTATACCGCCCCGCCGATGCCTTTAGTTTCGGCTGACCTGCTTAACATGGCTTCATCTGCTATTGAAGACTTGCTCACTAACAAAGACAGAAGTGGTGCGGGAATGTGGAATGACATTCCAGAACAGCTACGACGCGCAGCAGAACTGGTAATGGATAATAGCCGGGCCGCTGAAACAGAAGCGATGCTGATGCGTCTTTATGTAGAATGTGACACAGGTGAGCGCAGGGGCAACGGCACTCAATCTGGCGTAGCAATGCCTTCTTGGCAAACCGTTGAAGAGGCACGTGTGTTGCTAGGGGTGAAATGATGCAGTTCTCGCCAGGGCAGTTTGTAATTCACAACAAGAAGCGCCTTGCGGAACGAAGGTAGACGTACTGACTGAGGTTCACTCCCCTCTCGACTGGTGGCGTAATGCCGCCAGGTTTTGATTCATATATGCCGTCCGTTAACGCATTTATATCTGACATACCTAATTTATCCTGATTCTTTTTTACACAAAGTAAAAGCATCACTTAATGCGATATGTGGATGCCGATAGTTTCAGGCTAATGTTATAAGTTTTGCAATCGTTGCCAGTTTGGACACCACAGAAATGTCAGATGTAATTCCAAAAAGAAAGATTTCCGTCCTGAACGCACAATAAGGTTTGTCGAAAGGCAAATTATAGATTTGTAATTTCGAGCACCATATGGAGAAGTTTTTTATACTTTTACGAACATAGTGACCTTTAGGAAAAGCTTAAAATAACACCAAACCTAAAGGGGAATAAGAATGAAACATCTCGCTTTTATTACTGCTGTAGCCGGACTCGGTATGTCTGTTCAGGCCCCAGCTCAGATATATGAATCGGCCTTTAAAGACACGAACGGTATTGAGATCCACGCCCCGTCTTCTCGTCTTATGCTTAATCCGGCATCACCGGTAACTTTGACACTTATTTCAGGTCTTGATCGTTTCGTTAATGTCAAAGTCACGAAAGACACTGGAACTGTCATTCTTAATACTACGACTACACGGACGGGTGTATCAGACCGACTAACAGCTGCTGACGGTAGTGAGTTCTACGGCAAAAAAGTAACTTTGCCTGCTTTGGGTGAAGGCAAATTTGTCGTTCAGATAAACGTGTTAGATCTCAATCAGAAGCCTGTAGCGACCTATAACTATAACTGGCTAATTGATGTCACCCCTCCAGCGGCAAATGCTCTTACCGCTAATACTGGTTCTGGCTCTACCGCTGGTGACGTGTGGAAGCTTGGATTAGAGGCAACGGGGCAGTATGACTTCACCTCTTCGGGCGTAAGTGATGCAAATGGTATTGATAAGGGCCTAATATATATTTACAGGCAGGACGGTAGCCTCTACAGCACTACACAGATGCAGTATGACGTATCCGGCCAAAAGATGTACCACACTTACTCTAAGAATTCAGTTAAGGGAACCGGAATACCAGACAGCAACCTGGATGAAGACTTTACTGCAAAAGTTGTTATCTTCGATAACGCAGGTAATAGCCGAACGCTGCCAACTCAAAAATTTCGCTACGACAACACGCTGGGTGAGATGACACTGTGGGCCGTTCATGATCCAAATACGTCTTCCAGCGTCGTACCCGGGGTTTCTAATTATCCGGCTTACAAAGCCGGTATGGTCGTTAACGAAAACCCTATTCGATTAGTCTACCGGATCCCAAAATCTAACTACCGTGCTTATTCAGAAGGTGGGCTTCAGTTCATCAATCAATATTCCGCCCCCAAAGAGATAGCTGTAGACAGCACTTATGCTTATGTTGAAATGACTCTTCCCTATGGCTCAATTAATGGGGATATGGCTCGTATGGCGAACTTTGGCCAGTGGGGAGGGTATTATCCGTCATACAGCCTCGTTCTAAACCCATCTGCAAACCAAACGCCTGCATTTGCGGGTACCTGGGTAGATTTCCTCGATGATAAGGGGAACTGGGTTAAGTGGAAGGATTTTGAGAGTGTGGCTTCATCACGACTGCCAATTAAAATTTCCCGACTTCGTTTTAACGTTGAAGCCCGGCCCTTTGCACAAGAGATCGGCGGTAAGGCGACCTGCACCATTCCGGCAGGAAAAACCTCGTGTGAAGCGCCTGAGACGTTTGATATGGCCTTGGGTACCCAGGGCTACAATAGGATCCTTTACTTCGTTCGCAGCATCAGCAATCCCATTTTGCGGTCTGAGCAATGGATTATGACACGCTGGAACAATAAACAACTGCCGGTAATAAACTCGATATCATATGACGAGACTAACAAGCAGCTGGATGTACTGGCGTCACTTGAAGGCGATGGTAACTGGTTCGACTCGGTCTCATTGAGGGAATTTTATCTTTCCGATAAGAACACCGGTACCCGGATGTCACCCACAGGCGTAATCAAATCTCGTATCTCAGGTAACTACACGATTGCTTATGATTTATCCCGTCAGTCTGAAGGAAAATACAACGTTGAGGTCAACATCAGGGACTTCTTCCAGAACCAGACCAATAAAACTTTCGGAGAAATTGCTCTGGATAACACTCCTCCGACAGTGGCCATAACATTCGACGGAAAGCCGGTAAAAGACGATACGGTAGTGTACGGCCTGGAGAACCTCAGGATCGCTCTGGCAGATAATCTGACAACCCCGAGGATAACCCGTCTTCAGCTCGTAGGTGGCCCCACAGCTGATAACGTTGAGCTTACGTGGTCACCGGCAGGCAAAGATACATACATGCCTGAGTATCCGAGGCTGTTCCCAAATTTCGAACCATCTGAAAATTATTCAATTAGCGTAACAGTTGCCGATAGTCAGTCGAATACCAAAACCTATACTCAGAAGTTCAGTTATCTACCGAATAACCTTGTGCAGTTACATAATCTACGCACATTATCGGTCAGTTCGCCTCTCAAAACGACAGATGGCGTACCCCTTGCGTACCTGTCCACTAACGTTCTGCGTAAGACAAATGGAGAAATTGCTAAAGGGGTCCAGAACGCAACGCTGACTGTGCGGAAGGATGCAGCCTTCGGTATTAAATTTAACGGGGCACAGGCGGCTCCAGGTGAGTCAGTTGAGGTGCAAATAGATATGGGCCAGGGGGATAATCTTCTGTTACCCGTTTATCCTTCCGAAAATGGGAAAGTTGGCACCTCAGAATTCATGATTCAGATCGACGAGTTGAAGTAACTACCCGGAGCCGACAGTAAAACTGACGGCTTCAATTTTACTGCCCTCCTTGACTCCGATCAGCCAGTACGTCTTCAGAGATTCGCAAGGAAGAACCGAAAGAAAAGTTACTTTAATCGTACGTTTCCAGCGATGCTTTTAAAAGACAATGCACACTCGTTGATTACGACAATGGGAGTGAGTGTCGAAACCCTTGAGTAAGGATACCCGGTAAATATACAGCCCCGGGGATCCTCTTCCTTCAACCGGGGATGACAACGGTAGTGAGTCCGGCAACTCACTCCCGTTGTCACTTCTCTGACATATCGTCATACGAGCTTACTCAAGTGCATCCACAAAGATGGGATCGTTTTGAATCTAAACTGGTACTGGTTAGCCAGTCACTTGCATCTATTCCCCCGTCGATACTTAAGTGACAATTGTAGTGATCTGCAATACTGGTGTCTCAGAAACACTGACGACGGTAGAGACTCAATACCCTAACCCCTGACAACAGGAGTGAGCTTAGAGGTGTTACGCTGCTGTCACTTAATGCTTGGGAATTGCCTGACTCACAACCATTGTCATCCGGAGCTACTGATTAACGTTGAACCGCTGGACTTTAATGACAGTGGTAGTGATGGATAGGCTCATTTCCATTGTCGTCATTTTATCGGACAAGCCTCTTCGTCCTACAGGTTTAAGCTGACAATGGTAGTGATTGGATGATCTCACTACTGTTGTCACTCAGTTCTTTGAGCGGACCCTTCCCTCGGTTGGTCGGCATTAACAACGGTAGTGACTCGATTGGCTCACTGCCATTGTCATCGTGTAAATGACGTACCTTATCAGCTCAGCTGAAAGCAATGACAACGGAAGTGACTCTAATTGCTCACTGCCATTGTCGTCGTGTCTATTGAGAGCCTTATCAGTGCACCTGAAAAGCAATGACAACGGTAGTGATTCTAATGGCTCACTACCGTTGTCACCGTGTGTATTGAGAGGATGGTCCACTTAACTGGACGTCTATGACAATGGTAGTGACTTTAATAGCTCACTACCATTGTCGGCGTGTGAATTGAGAGGATGATCAGCTCAGCTGTACGGCCATGACAATAGTAATGACTTAATGAGCTCACTACCGTTGTCACCCTGTTAATTAAGAGGCTCATCTGCTCTTCTGGAAGGCTATGACAACGGAAGTGACTTGCTGGGCTCAGTGCCATTGTCGCCGTATGAATTGAGAGGATCATCCGCTCTTCTGGATGGCAATGACAACGGTAATGACTTAATAGGCTCACTACCGTTGTCATCCTGTAAGTTAAGAGGTTGATCTGCTCAACGGGACGACTATGACAACGGTAGTGACTTGCTGGGCTCACTACCATTGTCACCCTGTGAATTGAGAGGTAGATCCGCTTAACCAGACGTCCATGACAACGGTAGTGACTTTCTGGGCTCAATACCGTTGTCACCCTGTGATTTAAGAGGTTGACCCGCTCTACTGGACGGCCATGACAACGGTAGTCACTTTCTGGGCTCACTACCGTTGTCGCCACATAGAATGAGAGGAGCATCAGCTCAGCTGAACGGCAATGACTACAGTAATGAGCTGGATGAAGCATAACCATTGACATCTGGCCCAACCGGAAGCCGTATTCGCCAATCCAATCGAGATTCACAATGGCCGTGACTCGCCGCATTAAGTTCCGGTGTCCTCCCAAAGCTGAACGCACACTCGGAGGACAATGACAATGCCAGTAAGGTACACATCATTACCATTGTCACTATAGCTACCAGAGAAGCCGGGATTTGAATGTCGATGGTAGTGAGTGGGTCAACTCACTGCCATTGTCACCCCGTTACGATATTTTCCGTTGGATGTACTGGCCAATGAAGTAAAGCGTAGAAACCGGGTGTTAACAGGTGACTCAGGAGAAAGCGTTGAATTCGCAATCTCGATCTACATAGGGTGGTAGAGAACAATGACAACGGTAATGACTTTTGACTCATTACCGTTGACGTGAAAGAGCGGGCTGGGACTAACGAAAATCGAAGAAGTAATTTAGCACCCGGAGCCTGAACCGCCGGGTTAACTTTAGCTGGCGTTGCTGTTCTTTTTCTGGCTTCGAAGACTACGAATATAGCGCAGTTCTTCAGCGGTTAAATCATGGACGGTAAGAACATCATCGCCGTCTATCGGGTCAGCTGGTGGGCATAACTCACCTTCTAAAACAGAAGACCCTGAGTTCTCTTCTTCATCTTCAACCACTTCTAAAGGAGGCTGAGTATTGTTCAAATTCAGATCGGGATCCCGCTTATGAATCTGGAAGTATACTTTTCCGTCTTTCTTAATTTCGGTGTACTGGAGGTATCCTATCGATGCCAACTCTTCAAGAGCCTTTCTCACGGTAGCATTCTGACTATTTGCTCGTGTTTTGAGGTTCAGACGATTTTTCAGCCGAGTAAGGGATATCGGTATAGGATTTGGCGGTAATGACTCTATGAACGTATAGAGAGCCTGGGCGCTTTCCTTCTTGGCCAACTCCTTAATTGCCTTCAGCTGCATCAAAACCTTATGATCGTATTGATAGAGCTCGAAAATCTTAGGATCAACCTGAAGGACAACCTGATCTGATTCCGGGTCTAACAGGGCAGACTGTACCAGATGCGTTGTATAGACTTTGGACGAGTTATTACTGGTGAACGACAAGGTAACGGATGCTAACCTGCGTAAGGAGGCGTCTATACGTTTTCTGGACGCTGTAGATGAGCGATAATTTTCAGGCGTACATAGCTTGAGGAATTCAGTGAATTTTAAGCTTATCGTGTCATTGTTAATCGGATGATTGGCATAGGTTCGAATGATGCCCATCCACGTCTTAAAATCTACTGACATATCAAGACGCTCACCGACAATTGAAATATTGGTGAACCCCTCGCTCTCCATTAAAGAGAGCGTCTGTAACTCTTTCGTTGCGTCAAAGCCAACCGTTTTATATTCCCGATTTTGACGCCCCACACTCTTTGGTGATGGGACGAACAGCCCGAGCCGCATCAAAGCAATAGACTGCACCGTACGGTTGCTGTTAGGACGCAAAATGATGTCTTTACCTGATTCTTTCTCTCTAACAGAGAAAGCCCTGGTGACCAGGTCCTGCTGCTCAGTATCTTTCTCTTTAGTCATAATAAGTTATCACTGAATGTGTAAACAGATTGGTGAATAGTAAGCCCCAGCGAACTCTATGTCACTGGATGGATCATTGTGATGATCCATATCTGTGCATAAGTTCTACCTAAAAAAACGACTCCACTCATTAAAACTTGGCAAAAACTCTTTGCATACAATGACCTGCAACTCTTATCAACAACGGATCAGATCAAGTTAAAAAGATCTAATGAAAAGTCACTACTATTGTCGCTCTGATCACTACTGATGTCAAAAAACTCATTACCAACGTTATAATAATCACTACCAATGTCAAAATAATCACTACTGTTGTCACTGATCACGTCTCAGGCCTTGTGCCGTCTGGCCTGGAGGCAGCGGGGATCTCTTTTGATCTATCAGGAACACTAAGGTACTAATTATTGGAACTACCTTGTGGAAAATGGGGATAAATAAATGCTTAGTTCTTATACAGGTCTCAACTTGCCTCCCTGATAAAAACTGTCGTCAAAGCTAAATCACAGCCACAGGCATTTTCGGTGGATAAATTTTTGAGAAATAGAAGCATACATGCAGACTCGTGTCGCAAGTAATTGAAAGTAATAATTTATTTAAATAATGCGAGTCACCTTACCTTACAGTGGAAGTTTAAGTCTAACCTCACTACCATTGTCACTTAAAATCATTACCAACGTCGAAATAGTCTCTACCATTGTCTTTTAAGTCACTCCCGTTGTCACTTATGTCGCTACTGTTGTCAGTGACAATGCTCCAGCCCAGTAACCATGCGGCCTACAGCGTACCGGGATCTTCTTTGTACTCTCTGGCACCTTTGGGATCATTTATTGGATCTACATGAGGGATAAAATCTTTTGACGATTTCGTAGTGCAGTTATACCAGCGACTTAGCAAGACAAAAGCTGCAATTTAGTGACGAGTTACTAGTCTGCCCAACAAGAGCAATGCAGAGAAGATATGTGGTGAAATGACCATGGTAGTGAGTCTAATCACTACCATGGTCCGCAGTAAGCGTTACTTACGCAATGAACGTCGGACTGATTTGCAACAACATGGGCTACGGCGCATCAGAAGACGGCCGTTGTGCTTCAGCAAAACAGCCCTGCTTTATTTTAATTCTTCAATGTTAATCATGAACTCAGATCTGCCTGTAAGGCCGGATACAGCAGGGAAAATAGGAAAGCTACGGCTGTCCCCGAGCCCCAAATCCAGTTGAAGCTCTTTGCTTTCACCTGGCATCGCAGAAACACCATTTACAGTCACGCCGAATGCAGCGTCCTTACGGACAGTAAGCACTGCGTCCTGAAGCCCTGTAGCGATTGAACCATCCTTTTTACGCAGCTGGCTGGCATACAGAACAGCCAGAGGAGTATTGTCAGATGTTTTGAGAGAAGCATTGACAGCTAAGGTTTTCAGATTCTCTAGCCTGACGAGATTGTTTGGAAGGTAGTTAAATTCGACTGAGCTTTCTTTAACGTTGTTCATCTCATCTTTGGCCTGAACTGTGAGAGTGTATGTTTCGCCTTCATTAAGAGACGGAAAGATCTTGGGATAATTAGGTGCATACAGGTTGTTTCCCAGATTCACCCAAGACAATTCCACCGCATCAGAAACAGGGCCACCGCGAAGAGTCATACGGCTTAAGGATGGTTTAGTTAGAGCATCGGTGAGCTGTATACGGACGTTCTCCAGCCCATATACTGTTACGTTTTTGCTGATCGGTTTTCCTTCGTAGCTAATACTTACAGATGGTGCTGTATTATCAACGACAACAGTTTGATAAGGGAGGTTACCGGTATTGTTGAATGTATCTTGGGCATTAATTACCACGTTATAACTGCCTTCTGGTACCTCTTTCATGTTGAACTCATACGTGTAGTTCCCAGACGCCATATTTCTACCTGTTTGTTTGCCGGTTACGCTTATTTCTGCGTTGTTACGGTTTTTATCTGACAACCAAACTCGATTTACATAAACATGGTCGAAATATGAACCATCTCCAGGTTGATTCACGTAAACCTGGAGAATGTTGGTGGTTTCAATGTAATCAAATCCAGTGACGGAGGGACCCAGTGTATGCCAGGCTATATTCTCCCATATAGGGGCAAAGAAGGTTGCTTCGGTGGTTGACCTTACTTCATAGCCACTATGAAGATAGCCGGTAGTGCCATTTATAATATCCTGGGGCAAAGAGACGGTACAGGTTGTTGAGCCAGCTGGAATACTGCATGTTGCTCCGCCAGTGATTTTTTGATCATATGGCCTAGCCTGTACATTGAACCGGATATTAGTAAGTTTTATAGGCATATCAGATGCCTTGAACAGGTTCCAGTTTACGCTGTTGAACCATGTTCCATCAGCCTTTTGTCGTTCTATGGGTGAACTTCCCCAAGCCGGACTCTTTACAGAGGCAGGATCCCAGTTGAGCCAGCTGGCATACTGACCAAGATCTCCTCCAGACCATTGATATGTATTCACAGGTCTATAGTAGTTTCCATCTAAGGCACCCTGTGGCAGCTTAACTTCCACGTAGACATAGGTGGCATCTTCGGAAAGGACCTGTACTCCGCCATAGTTATTGGTAATGCTCATGCCACCATTTCGATATGGCTTCCAGTTAGTTCTTGGGATACGTATAACCAACTTGTAGGGGTTTTCCAGCACTGTAAGGCCTCGTTTAAACGGGACGTATCCCGAAGAAATGCCGGGTACAACACTGGTGCTTACACGTGAGTCATGAACTGCAAATGGCGTAAATTCTCCCATTTGATCGTCATATAAAAACCGCTGGGGAGGAATGTTAAGCGTATTTCCTGCCAGGTCCGTAACGATGAAATTGAAGGTGAATTCTTCATCAAGATCACTTGAGGGCATGCCAGCCTGGGTGTTCATATCTTTAATCCACGGATAGAACGCACGTTTATTGGCTGTGTCATAACTCAGGTTATTGTCGGAGACCACAGAACCATTACTTCGTTTAATGACAAGACGGATCTTGGCAATTCCACTAGCATCCTCAATACCGTCTGCAAATATAGAAAACTGGCCACTACCGCCTCGGCCCAACTCCCAAAGTGGCCCAGAAAGTACCATGTCGTAACCTGCGTTTTGACTCGGATAAATACTCTTATAGTGGATTGGCCCCTATATTTCCATACACTTTTTATCACTTAACCCATGACTGGTTCGTCGCCGCAGATATTCCCGTGGCGAACGATACCCCAGTGCACT
>NZ_JBLKBZ010000029.1:0-23638 GCF_047530935.1 Enterobacter sp. 03-F-07-AD-ECC
CAATCATTCGGACTCCAACGACTAGTCTAAAAACTAGTATTAAGACTATCACTAACTTAAGTGATACCAACTGTCTGGAGATTCAGGGGGCCAGTCTATATAGCGTGGAGGAGTTGTATCAACGATGAAATGATAAGTAGATGTGCTCACTACAGTCTGGCGAATATCCAGAGTTTCATTGACTACAGTAAAGGTCCCTTCTCCGAGCGCCGGTAGAACCATATCCTTTCCATAGTATTCTGTTCCATCGGCAGCAACGATACGATCTGCAACGCTCGTTTTGGTCGAGACGGAGGAATACATAACCTTTTTATCGCTGTCTCGTGTGACCGTCACTCGCTCGTACCGATCAAGACCCGATATCAAGTTCAGAGTCAAAACACCAGCGGGATTAAGATATGTTTGTGTTGCAGGCTTAATATTCCGAACAGCCTTATTGGTATCTGTAAATGAGTAGCTAAATACCTGAGCATGTGCCGAAGATACAGTAGCAAGGGCAGTTGCAACCATGCAGCCAATTAGAGTTTTACGCATATGATGCTCCGGGAATAGGTTATAGCCTTATTCTACGGATTCAGCCTACAAGGTCCGGTCGGATAAAGTGATAATTTGCCTGTTAAAAGAGACATCAAGTGAGAAAGCAACCAACGTACAGAATGCAAAATGGCGGCAGTGCATCTGGATGACGCAAAAGTAACTTTTTGTACCCACTTTTTTGGATTTTAGCCTTCAAAATGAGTATTCAACCAATCATAAAAGTAACTTTTGATAGACGCTGCTCCTTTATGTTTGCCAATTGTGCTGATATGTTTTTAAATTCAAGGAAGCGAGATTTTAAAAGCATCTGTTGAGTCAAATTTATGTAAAATAACAGGGTAACCATCACTTCTAGGTTGAGGAAACCCAATGTTATACATGCTCTTATGCTGTTTTCTGATGCTCAACAGTACATTCGTTATGTTCAGAGCAATGTCTGCAATAAGTAAAGGATCCGCTAAAGAAAACCGGTCTGAAATATCGCTGATAGTCCTAGCAACACTTGGAATTGCATCACCATTCATTGTCGCAATGATTACTATTAATGAAAGTATGACATCTAAAACAGTAACAGATTTTTCTTTGGGTGCTCAGTGGTCCGGAATGGTTTCAGCGGTAGCGCTAATGGGGTTATATGCTCGACGCGTTTGGAAAGAGAAGAAGTCCTTATTTACTGGCGCTTTCCTGGCCTCTTCCTTAATGGCCTTTATTTTTACTGACAGCCTTGTTTTCGTATCCCAGAAGGACACCGGCGTTCTGGCTACTTTCGTACTCGATAAAAACGCTGGAGATATTGATTGTAGTCGCCCGGCTATGATTGTCCATTACAGTAAAGGTGTTCCAACGGACTGGCGTTGCCCAACCAGTATCATGTTGATGGCGTATTCTTCATATCCTTTTTTACCTTGGCCTGAGTATAGCCATGGTACCAGCCAGTCTCTTACGGTTGTTATTGATACATTTATGGAAAACGCTGTTAATCTCAGTCAAAAATAATAAAAAAACCTCTCAAGTGAGAGGTTTTATAAACCTGAGCCACCAATCTAATTAACTCTATATTTTTGTTTTAGCTTTTTTAAAGGTAGACTTACCGAATAAAACAGCAATTATAGAGCAAAGGCCTGGCGTTAGGACAAAAGCTAATAATGCACTGCCAAAACTTGTCATTTCAGGCACCACGAACCAGCTGATAGGCCACGTCAGGGCAGGTAAATTTAGCGGATCATAAAGCGCATGTAGAGCGCTTAACACACAGTAAAGTGCTAAAAAGCAAACTAGATAAACAACGATCCACATTTTAATTTGCTCAGCAATTTCAAATTTAGGACTGCCCATGCTTTACCTCAGTGGCTGAATATTGATGGTTAATATCTTTAATCACCCGTAAGCACTTAGTGCATACCTTAGTTCGATTTGTCTGCTTGTCCAGAGTGTATTTAACTTCAAGTTGACCTCCAGCATTAAGCAAAGTGAGCATCTCATCTTCTAACACGCTTCGGTAAATGGTCTTGTCCGAGAGTGTGCCCGGTAACGAGTACTCAACATAATTGTTTGAAACTCTTACCGATTTAGGGATTTTACCACTGAGCTGGATTTCATTCGTTGAAGGCATTACAGTTACTTTAATCACAGTTGCCGGTGACCAGAAATCCTGATAACGCACTTTATGAATTTTATCAGCTCTAAGGCCTAACCACACATTTCCGGCGATAAGAACAATAAGCAATCCATAAACTGATCGTCGAATGTTACGCCTTTTAATCACAATGTCCCCCATCCCTCAAATATCATTCTAAATAACTGCACCAGGATATCATGAGCGTAATTAAAAGAATTCTTCATAACCGGGGTTTTCAGTTGAGTTTGCGGACTCTTTACTTTGCGGTTTCTCGCCCTCTATTTGAGTATCCCTGACAGGTTTGGATTTACCCATGCTCCTCTGAAAGGTATCCATAACAAACTCAATATCTTCTTCTGGCAGGCTGGTGGGTTGGTTGCTCATAGGACTTCCTCTTGTTGAATACGTTCGGCGTACAGGATGCGAACCGAAACGGTCGTGTTTTCAAACTCGTTCTCAAAAACGTCCATCCATTCCGTCCGGAATTCTTCCCCCAGAAGGTTATCGAGCCCCTGAAGAGATAATGGAAGAACGGCTGCTAGAGATCCCCCGGCTGCGAGATGAGATGCAGCTGCCTGGAGATGCAGCCTGGCCCGGTTATCGGCAAAAGGTGGGTTCATCACGACATAATCAAACTTCTTCTGTTGATTAGACTTAGACCATGTGAGGAAGTCAGCTTCTGTCGTATCGTATCCCTTAGCCCGGGAGATAAGGCAATTCAAAGTATCAAGCTCGATGCCAGTAACGATCACACCGGCAGGGAATGATTTAAGCAAATCCGCATGGCCAATATTAGGCTCCAGGAGGGTATCCCCTTCCCCTGCACCGAGCAGGGAATATACATATTCGCTGATTCGGCAAGATGAAGGGTAAAACTGATGCGATACAATATCAGGCATCTCCCCTATCTGGCCGATGTAACGAATAACCTCACACGGATCATAGGAAAATGTCACATCGTATTTTGTTACTGTTGCCCCTAAGAACCGAAGGGTGTCAGCGGCAACACTCGAAGATTTGCGTTCGGCGAGAGACCCTAAAGATGTCCAGCAACTCCATTTATTGTCCCCGTCATTTTTAAACATTAGTTCAGAAAGCTGCATCCGGGTATCAAAGTCGATGCACTGCTTAAGTACAGGGAATGCCTCCAAAGATTTCTTGCTATGAGCCATGCGGTCGGCAGGTAATGCCAGCGGTACGATAGCTGATAAAATATTGTTAAGCCGCTCGGCGATATCAGGGTGGACGTCAATATGCATTGATCCATTTTTGTAAACCCTGAAACGAATACTGTTGCCATCGATGCAGATCCATTTTCTGAACCCCTCATGTTCGACCAACGCCTCAACCAATGATTTGGTGTTATGGATCGCCTTCACCTGTTCGCCACGGAAGAATGCGCATATAACGCGGAGCTCGCTCAGTGGTGAAATGCCAGACTCTTTAAAATCCACCCTTAATTTCTGCCAGGGGTATTTAGACGGCTCGCAAACTCCGGTAGTGATCATGCGGGTGGAGAACCCAAAAGCTTTGTTTGTCTTATGACTGCGGCTCAGAGACTGGAAGACGTCGTAAACCCTTTCTTTAATAAATTGATTGCGGTCATTAAGCAAAGCAACGACTGTGCCTACTACAGCGTCAGCTGTGAAATCAGGGATCACCTGAGGCGGCATAATATAGCGGTCGGCCGTAAACTGCTTATCCCATTCGTTACGTTTGGCATCCGACATGATAGGCAAAACATCAGTGAGTGCCATAACGCGTTTCCAGTATTCAGATCTCAGAGCGTTTTCCGCGAACAAGGCATCCGCTTCAGAGATACTGTGGTTGTAGCCTGAGAGATAAGAATAAAGTTTCTGGTGATTGTGGGTTTTGAACTGGACAGCCATGTGTTTCAACAAGCAGAGTTCATCATTATAGGACTCAACAAGATCCGCGATAATGCCGAGCTCTTTGCGCATATCTGGAAGAAATGTTTCAGAAGAGCTAACCACCAGGCTATGAGAGGTTGTTAAAGCCAGTACGCTGTGACCTGCATTATCGGGTTTAGCTTCAGAATCAAGAGATGACATTTTACCGGTCCTTTAGAAAAAACTTTTACCAGGATAGCAACGTCGCTCTGTAACCTAATAGGTTCAGTGACACGAAAAAGTTTTTTATGTCTCTGAATAAAACTTAAAGATGTCAACTCATAGAAAGAAGCAAAAAAAAAGCCCCGCATAAACGGGGCAAGAACGATACATGGAGGTTTAAAAAAGGCGGGCAAAAAGCCTGAATCCTTAATGACTCTGACAAAACCAACACTTTGCCAAAAGTAAATTATTCTGCGTCCGGCTGTGGGTCAGTATCCTGATCGGTCTCTTCCCCTGCCTTCTTAGCATTTTTTTTACGTGGGTATTTTGGCTTCTCACCATTAAGTTTTGCCTGACGATTCTCCGCACGGCGAAGCTGCTTGTTCTCTGATTCTGTGATCTCTTTTGAAAGATTTCTCAGCATCTCCAGAGTACTGCGGTTCAACGTAATGTTGATTTCTTCGTCAGCACTTGAATCTGTCATCTCCGGCAATTCAATATCCCCCAGTTTCTGTAATAAGCTGGTGGTGATGAGTTTGACGCCTTCTACGGCTTTTGTGGCAATAACCGGCGGAATCCGTGCTGGCTTGAAGTCTGAAGGTCTGACTCGTACCTGACCATGTTGGGTTTTTTTCACCGTGATGCCATTCGCATCGGCCTGCTCAAGTTCCGCGATCATCTTCTTGATACGTGAAATTGCTTCTGTTTCACCGAGCTCATCGATCAGTGAAAGCACGTTAACATACGAAATAGCGTCAGCATGAATCCATTTCTTGATAACAACAGAACAGGTTGTCAGGCGGATAAGAGAACTGATGGTCGTCGGGCTTTTATTTTCACGTTGAGCAATTCGTTCGAGTGACCAGCCAGCAAGAGAATGTAGGCGACGATAGGACTCGCCAAGCGCAACAGGAGAAAGCGCAAGACCACGGTTACCATCAATGGTCGCGAGCTCACAGCCAATTTCATCTTCTTTAATCTCAACGCAAAGGATTGTGATGTCATGATCTTCATCACATGCCATCATTGCGGCTTTTAAACGGCAGTGCCCCTGGCGAACAAAAGGTACCCCATCAATGACACGTACTCGGATAGGGTCTACATAGTCACCTCGAATGTAGGCATTCTTGATGTTGTAGATGTGTTCTTCAACCTCAGGGAGCTTATAGTAATCGTCACCCATTCCCATTTCGCGGGAGTTGAAGCCTGGCGTGACCTGAATTACTGAAGGGTGGATAGCCCATGCTTTCTGGTCACTTACTTCAGTACAAAGTTCAGGGTTTGCATCACGGAACTGTTTAAGCCCAGTGACGTAACGACCTGTGCCAGTAACTACTGAAAAGGCAACATGGGCCGTTTTAAAGACCTTGTCATTAGCTTGCTGTGTAGGTTCTGTCAGTAAAACACTCATAGGGGCTCCGTTACATTTTTCTGCTTACTTTCTGCGTAGCGGGGATACTACCGAAAAAAAAATCCATAATTTTTCGCAAAAAAGGTACTTTTTGAGCCTATTCTGATTTTTCACAAAAAAAGAGGGCTCCCCATTTCTTGTGATGGCATCAAAATCGCTTCATAAACAAAGACATAAATCCAAAACATAAAGTTCAGGTATCAGTGAGGAAAAATCTTATAAATCCGCAATGCTGAAAGTCAAAACTGTGCGTCTTAAACAACTTTTTTTTGCTCCCTAAGTTATTAGTTAAAGCCCGTGGTTAGGTACGATACCAGCACCTAAATTTCTCTCTCAGGTATAGACACTTTGACTCGACATCTCAGACACATGCCGATAATCAAATGGGCTGGTGGAAAAACGAAACTGATGCCTTTCATCAGCCATCACTACCCACACGATCATAGTTGCCGGTGGGTAGAACCCTTTATAGGCGGTGGTGCCGTTTTTCTGAACATGTTTGCACAAAATGCATTGCTTGCAGATAGCAATCCAGACTTGATCAACCTATACAGGACTATTCAAAGACAGAAAACTAACTTTATAAATCAGGTCCAAAACCTAGCGGATAAAACCTTTGTCGAAAAGGACTACTATGAGATGAGGGACCGTTTCAACAAAACCTGTATTTCTGGTCAACCGCTTCAAAGAGCGGCTTTGTTTTACTCCCTGAATCGCCTGGGCTATAACGGTATGTGCCGCTATAACTCAGAAAGAATCTATTCAGTGCCCTGGGGGAAACATACAGAACTGAAGCTTGACTTCAATAAAATAGACTACCTTTCATTTCGTCTTTCAGGTATTGAACTGATCACCGCTGGTTTTGAGGAGACTCTGGCCGCAACCGGCGAAGGAGATCAGATTTATTGTGATCCGCCATATGACAAAACAAGCAAAACTAGTTTTGTCAGTTACGATGGTAAACCGTTCAGCCAAAGCGACCACGTGCTGTTAGCAAATATGCTCGTTGACGCTCACAGAAAAGGCGCTGCTGTTGCGATATCAAATAGCCTGACACCATTCACTTTGGGCCTCTATGAAGAGCGTGGATTCGTCATACACAGACTCAGCGCTTACCGATCCGTAGGAAGTAAGCCAAATACACGGAAAACGGAAACAGAAATACTGGCCGTGCTGAAATAGAGTTAATTCTAATCAACGGGGCTAATCCATTCCTGAAAAGTTAATACCTCAGGGTGAGTTCGTTGAACATAAGGTATAAACTGAAGCTCTTCTATTCTCCGGTCGCCCCTCTTTCCTTCGCAAATAAATGAAATGAGTCCTTGCTGAGAAAGCCCAGTAAGGACGCTCATAAGTCTTATATTTAGAGTTTTAAGCTGTAAGTCGTTATTAATGTCCTCCACTTTATGAGAGCTCTGGCCTGAACGTTTAAGATACTCGTAAACCATGAAATTCGAATTTCGTCGTTTTAACAATTTTTCGGTTATGCATTCCTGAATGAAACCGCCAAGAGCATCTAAAAGCGGACTGAGAACTACCGGGAAAGTTAATGTGTAACTTTGAGAAGTTTTAGACAAAGTAAATGAATTTAGAAAGCTAAAGTTAAGTCTCTTTTTTGAATATGGAGCGTAAGCGACAAGAGTAGTTGACATAACAGTAAGTAAAGCTTCAAGATGTTCCACTGTTATTAATGTGGTTTTATCTGTATTTCTTAGATTATGGAAATCAATAAACGCTACTCTTGAACGGCTAAGCCAATCTTGTACTTTAATGTCGATAGAAAATTGCGATATATGATTTGAACATTCATTTTGGTTGATAGGGCATGCAGACGAAAGATGGTTATGGATTATCATGCATAGCACAAAAAAAGGAAATCGGCAGGCTGTGGGGCATTGAAAACCGGTTAAAGAAAGCTTAGACGTTTCATATGCGCTTACCGGAAAAGTAACTTTTCTTAACGTTGGCTTTGACGATGTTCTTGCATTTTTACAAATGAAACCGAGACCCAGATCATTGTGCATTTTAAAGTCCATCTCCATCATCACCTTTTAGCCTTAACTGTATGGTATTGGTATACAAAAAATTAAAAATTATAATTAATAAGATTATCATTTTTTTACTATTGAAAAGGTTGTGATAGAGGGGAATTTAAATGTAAAAGATTTATACTCGCAGATCTTTATGAGGGATAAAACCCATTGCGTAAGCAACAATATTACGTGAGTGAGTCCTAACGACAGTTTAAGTCTTGGCTCTATATTTAAGCAGTAAAACATTTAACTGTCTTGGAGTTTACTTAACTTAAAAACTGTTATTGCAGCATAATTTTTCGAATCAAAATCATAGAATTTTCTGACTTTTCCAGTCAAATGATAACGTTCACCCAATAAAATGTGATCCTGTTTATCGGCCGTTAAAGCGATCCCGTCATTTCTAACTTTACCAGTAAATGTAAAAAAATAACTCCCTTTACTTTTTGCGTACGCGGCCCTGACTTCAGTAAATGTTAGTTCAATGCTTATGACCTGGCCGATATTGTAGCTATGTTTTAAAATTTCTTGTTCATTTTCCGGAGTTTCAGACAACATCACATCAAAGGTTGTAAAGAAACAATCCAGCTGGCGTTCTGTCAAAAAACGGTTATTGTCTAGTTGCGCCAATATACTATTAGAAAACTTAGTGTTAGCCTTTTTTGCTTTCTCAATAAGTACGTGGTTTCTGGATTTCCATGCTTCGAGTGTTGGGTTAACACGCAGTTCCGGAATGTTATCGAGAAAGGTAATTGGCTCTAGTACCACTAATTTTTCAATAATGGGTCCAACTGTTTGCACCCCATGACACTTTTCACATACATCAGCCCCTTTGTGGCCTGTGCCCGCACATTCGTTACATTCTCTTTCGATAGGTGCATAATAATTTCCATCTCCGTTAAGGGATACATTCACTGAGGCTGGTACCATATGACCATCAAGAGTAAAGAAAAGAGATTTCATTTTCGAAACACCTCCAAACGTGCCTCTACGATTGCTACAGCTTCTTTCACAGTTTTTTCATAGTGGTCATGCCCTTCAGGAAATTGGTCAAAACGTTTACCGTGTTCTAACTCTTCCATGTTGCGTTTAAGGACTTCATGAGTTAGAAGCAAATCATTATAATTATCGATAAGAGTCAGCTTTATAGGTTTAATCACTCAACTAATCCTCGGGTTTTTATTCCTTAAGGAGATCTCGAATTTCCAGAAGCTCTTCTAATTTTGGTTTAGAAAGAATGATTGCTGTATTTTCGTCGTTAAGTAAAGACAATAAAATATTTAGCTTTTCATCATTCAAGATTATTTGAACACCATCATCAGAAAATATTACATTTTTACTATCAACATTTTTGAACAAGTGTGCACTATCTCTACCAAATTTTAGTTCTGTTTGAGTATTCGTTATAGATTCCGTATGTGTACTTTCCACAAGCTCAAGAAATTCAGATTTTAGCCGTTCTGTTTTCTTATGCGAGAGGCGCTTAATACCCAAAGTCTTACGTGTGACTGCCGAATTTTTCTTTTCTGGTCCGCCTTTATTTAAGGTGTCTGGTCCTGCTCCAGCTGCATTGTGTTCAGGTATGCCTACAATTTTGCTCGTTGTAGTCTCAATATTCTTAACGCCAGGTAAGAAACCTTCTATATGTTTTAAAACCATTTTGTGATCGTTGGAATATTTTAACATTATTTCAATGGCGAGCGTTTTTTTGATTAGATTTAGGCTAATCAAACGTTGAAGCTCTAATGGCATATCAAGGATTTTTAGCATATTACGAATTGCGGTAGTTGATCGTTGATATCGCATTGCTAGTTCTTCAACCGAATACCCGAGACTAACAGCATGAGCTAATGCATGAGCTTGCCCAACCGGATTTAGCCCATTGCTTCTGTTACCATCGAGGTTCTCAAGGTATTCTTCAATTTCGTTTTTATAATCGATTAAGATAACAGATAATTTTGGAATATTAGCACCTTCAGAAATTGCTAATTTTAAGCCATGAAAACGAGTATGACCTTGACGAACTAAATATTTACCTTTTCTTTTTACGACCTTGATCATATCAACCTGCCTTCCTTCCTTAAAGGCTTGTTTGATTGACACAATCATCGATTTGACAGGTTCTTGTTCGTAACACAAATCTCCGATTACCGCCTCTCGGGGATTAAATCCCTTTTCAATTTCAACTAGATTAGTATCCACTTCAATGACTGTATGTTTGCTGTTGTTCATATCTTCCTCCTGTTTACTACATGATACATGAACCTCAAATTTGCCAAATAGGGCTGATACATCTAAAAGGTAAACTCAAAAAATTTGCTTAATAAAATTAAAATAAAAACTGTCTTGAATAAAACAATGATAGTAAACCCACTTTCATTTCCGTTTGCGATCTGTAGATATTGATAAAGGAGCGCTATTCCTTGTTTTATATGGACTTATCATTGTTTTCAACAGGTTAGATCAATTCTTTAGATCACTAAAGATCAATAGAGTTCAAGTAAAGATCACGGCATCTTTAACTCATTGATTATAGTAACTTTATGAAAGGATCCGGCATTCGGATGCATGCGAAAAGCATTTGAATGAATAAGGAAGGCATTTACTGGAATGCTTATGGCATTTAGGTAAATGCGTAAAAAGCATTTGCAAGAATATGTTATAAACAGTTTGCCAAATGAAAATCTTATCACCGACGAGTTAAGTTAATGATTAAAAACAACGAGTTAATCCATCCTTTTGACGTAACCAGTAATGAATCAGGTAAGACTTATCAACTGACGCCTAACTCGTCCAAGTCGGTTCAGCCCGTGGCCCTGCTGAGATTGAGTGTATTTACCCCTGTCGGCACAAAAGAAAACCGCGACCGAAACTTTGAAGTTGATGCCTCTGATGAGCTTTCGTGTATGGAAATTGCAAGATCGGAGGGTTATGACGACATCAAGATAACTGGTGTCAAACTATCTATGTCTACCGACTTTAAGTGCTGGCTCGGGATCATCATGGCTTTCAGTAAATATGGTTTTACTTCCGAGAAGATTAGCCTGACTTTTAACGAGTTTGCGAAGATGTGTGGTATCAGTTCAACAAACATCAACAAACGAACTCGTGCGCGCTTTAAAGAGTCATTAATGAACCTTGCATCGGTAGTGCTTGCCTTCTCAGACTCTCGTAGTGGTCGGTTCACAGTAACGCATCTGGTGCAGAAGGCTATGATTGATCCAAAAAGCGATACTGTTGAGCTGGTTGGGGATCCTTCTATGTGGGAACTGTATCGTTACGACCATAAGACATTGTTAAGCCTTCAGGTTCTATACATTTTGGCTAAAAAAGAAGCTGCGCAATCTCTCTATATTTATTTTGAAGCAATGCCAGCTGGTACGTTGTTCGTTAATATGAAACGGTTGAGGGAAAGGTTGCTTCTTACAACCCCTATTCGTACGCAAAACCAGATAATTCGTAAAGCAATGCGGGAACTTGAATCTATCGGATATCTCGATTATCAAGAAGTTAAGAAAGGTCGCGACATACAATTTCAGATCTTCAAAAGAAGCCCTAAGCTGGCCCTTGCCAAACAAGGTTGAAAGCTATCTGGTATGCACTGGTTATAACCTGCTGAAAAATAAGTTATTTATCAGTGCTATGCTTAGTGCTTCTTTTACTACTGGTCTTACATCTCGGCTTAATGTGCAAAAAAGTAACTTTTCAAACGAACTCCTGACTATTCATCTGTATGCCTTTCTGACTCAAGCGTACATGCTAGCCCATTCATTAAATGCCGTTGAGCAAGATGGTTTCGTGCGCACTCTATTCACGTGAATGCCTTTTGTGGATTACGCCTCTTACATTCATACAAATGCTTTTGATGTCGGTATCCCAAAAATTCATTCATTGAAATGCTTTTGTTTGCCACTGTATCCCGAGCATAGCTATGCAGTGGTATAAAAAGGCATTTTGGTGAATGGCATTAGGTCGAATGACACACAGTTCAGCTTTGTTAAGAGCGAGAATGGTCCAAGACATCTATGACATTGGGCATCAGAAGGACTATGTGCTTGATATGAGATCAAAAAAATATCAGAAGCATCACAACTCCAATGGCATTCAAAGAAATGCCTTTGTTTTGTTAGTACACCAAACAACCCAAAATTCATGCAGTTATATCAAAGACTCATTCGCAAAAGGACTCAGCCAGAAAGCATTTGCTTAAATAGCATTGGCCAAAAGCATTCGAATGAATGATGTTCGTATGGACAAGACAAAGTCCCACTCACGCCCAGAGGTGTAAAAGGCATTTAGATGAATGACGCACCGGCCCGAGGATTGTATGTAGTTTCTCCAACTGATAGTTGCCGAACCAGGGAGCACAGTGATATGCGGCCTTCTCAGAATCAAGAGATAGATAATAAGGGAACAAAAAAGATTAGATATGAAGCTTAGTTACCTGCCCGATATCTAGTTAGAGCTTTTCAAACCATCAAAAGTGACTTTTATGCTTGAGGAGTCTCATCAGCTTCAGGATTGAGCTTAACGTAATCTTACCCCCTCCCCTCTTTCAAACTTTTACTAAGCGTTCACTGGTACCTTTCAAAGATTATGCTTTAGGCCCTTTGCTTAAAAATTCACCAATCGCTAAACGTTAAAAAAAGGGGGTTTATGCGAACGGAAGGATCGGAATAAAAAAGTATTATTCATTCGCGTTTACGTGAACTCAAATCTACACGGAGTAATTATGGAACTTTCTTTAAATATTGGCCTTAGTGAAAAGAAATCTAACACGGCTGCACTTTTTAAAACAAAAAGCGCAAAAGTGATTTTGTTTGTTCTGCTGACCGTGCTTTTTTGCGGTCTGGCATATGCGGGTTCAGATGATGGGGCACTGGGAGATATTTGGTCATACATGAGTGAAAGTATGACTGGAGCTCCGGGCAAAATTCTGGCAGCCGCGATGTTGATCTCAAGCGTATATTTCTCTGTCCTTAAGCCTAACCCGGGCCTGGCACTGGTTTCATTATTCATGATGCTGGTAATGGCCAACGGCGAGAAAATTATCAGCACCTTTATGGATGCTGGCGTACCGCTGTAATTTATTGTTAATCATGCATGAGGGGGTTCATCCCCCTCTCTGGATTTTTAATGAGTAAGCAGAACGACGTTCCTCAGCATACCTATAGATTCCCTTTCAGGATCAACATGCCTCTACTGATTTTGTTTTGGGATGCCAAAAAATTAGGGCTTGCATTCATTCTGGTTGCATTTGGGAATATCTTCGAATGCTTCGGGTTTTCTGTTGTAGCAGCGGTTGTGTATTGGATTGCGTATAACAAAGCAGCTGAGTCAGGAATAAGAGGATTGCTAAAACACAAACTCTGGTGGCTCGGTTTTTTGCCAGGTAAAGCAGTTTTTAGTAGCCGTTATTTCAACGATCCATTTATCAGAGATTTGTATTCTTGATGGAGCTATGAATGAAAATGCTAAGTGGCATTAACATCCCTTTTTTCAAAAAATCTAAAAAGGATGAAAACGGTGATCTTGAACAGTCATACGTAAAGAAAGATGAAAGTGCTAAGGGACGTTTTTTGGACATTAAAAAACGATTTAGCCCACAAGCTGAAGCGTCAGGTGCTGGAATTACATACAGCGCCCTGATTAATCGTGATACAAAACTTATCCGCATTAATACTGTTTCAATAGCCGTCATTGGGTTATTGGTTGCAAAGATTCTTTTTTTCACTGACCCAGTGACGATTGTTACCCCTCCAAACATGAATGAAGAGATCACGGTTGTTGGTAACAAAGCATCGGAATCTTATAAAACACAATGGGCTCTCTTTTTTAGTACCCTTTTAGGGAATATTAATCCAACTAATATTTCCTTTGTGACGGCCTATGTCCTCGATGCCCTTTCACCTGAACTACAGGCTAAAACGAGTGAGTCTTTACAGGAGCAGATAAATATCATGCAGGCTCGTGGTGTTGAGCAGACCTTTAAGCCTAATGATATTTACTTTGATCCAAAAAATGACATGGTCTATGTCTGGGGTACCAAAACGACTCGACTTGTAAATGTTCCGGACAAAACTGAATCATCGAAATGGACTTATGAATGGGTTCTCGGGATGAAAAATGGTCGCCCAAGAATTGCATATGTAAATCAATATTCCGGAACACCGAATATTAAAAAAATTACGATAAACGGCAAAGAGCAACTGGCAACGCTGGATAATCCGCCACCGTCTACAGGTAACAAGTGATGATTAAAAAAAAGGGCTTAGGCTTCAACGCAATTACAGCATTGATCATGCTCACGACTTCGAACTGCGTAATCGCTGAAGAATACCAATTGCCAGCAACAATTAATAACCCGGTTGTAATGCCAGTTGGTGCTGACGGATTTCAGAATGGAGCTGCAAAAGCCATTATTCCGGGTCAAGCTGGTTCTGAACAGTCAGGTGCACAAACAAACCTTAGTGAAGCCGGTAATGCGCAGGGACAAAAACCTACAACTGATCTCCCTACCGTGCAACTTTCCCCAGCCAGCAATGCTTCGCCTGCGGTAAGCGCTATTACTGGAGCATTATCAAATAATCCTAGTCTCCCCGGATTTGACGCACAGACCCGATCTGGTGCAATTGATAGCTATGGGAGACCAACAGGTACCTCTTCCCAGCAGAATGCAACCAATGCGACCGCCACGTCAAAAGCCGATGAACTTTATGTCGAAGCTCGTAACCGATATAAAGAAGTTCAGCGTGTAAATGTGCCGCCTGGTGGGAATGTGGTACTGCCAGTTTCACGAGGACTTCAAAACAGAATATCGACCAGCTTCAAGAATGCTTCTGTCAGTACTTCTACCCCTGCTGAAGAGGCAAGCATATTTGTTAATGGTGGCGATGTCTTTATTTCAACTAATACCGATAAACCAATCGGGATTATGTTGTCTGAAGATCAGGTACCTGAATCGACCTATAACCTGACCCTGGTACCGCTTGATGTTCCCGGTGCGATGATTTCAGTTACTACATCTTTAAGCCCATCTATGCAAGCCAAACGTGAAACCTCATTGGATAAGCAAAACTATGAGGAAATGTTGGCCCGCTCCCAGTCAGAAGAACTGGCTCCAACGGATCCAAAACAAGACGATCATAAACAAAGAATCATTGATTTATTGACTCCTGTGGCTCTTGGTGAGGTCCCTTCAGGATTCAGTTTACAACAGGACCGACTTTCTCGTATTCCTGCGCCAGAGCAGTCACCATGTAACTTTAATATGTATGCAAAGCTCGGTCAGAGACTGGTTGGCTCACGTGAACTTATTGATGTAATTCTTGTGAAAAACGATAAACCATACGGTCAAATCGTTGCTGATCAGCAGTGTATGGCAGAAGGCGTTATTGCAAGTGCTTTATTTGATAAAGCATACCTGCAACCGGGAGAAGAAACAGAGCTTTACATAGTCCGGGATAAATTGTTCAAGGAACGCGAGGCCCGGGTTACAACCAGACCAAGTCTAATCAGAAAATAATATGGGAAAAGTTACTTTGCCTGCTCTGCTTGGGGCCACCGTGATTGGTTTTGTCGTATTTGCTTTAACCAGCTTTTACTACAGGTCAGAATATATACCAAAAAGGAGTGTATTAATCGTTCCGGACGCACCCATTAGTATCGAAGATGGCAGTAACGCTTTTCCCGTTCAGACAGTAATAATGAACGATCCAACTCTTATTGATAAATTTGTAGGAGAGGGCAATATTAATGAGGAGAATGCTTTTGACTATCACAAAAGTAACGTTTTGGAACCTAATTACAAACATGAAATATCTAGAACGAGCCAGATAGATAAAGCTGAAATGAATCATCCATCTGTTCGTGAAAACTGGGCCAGAGCAGGTGAACCCTATATCGTTCCTCAGATGTCTGACAGCGAACGAAATCTAAAAATTAAACGATTCCAGAAACCTACAAGTGGAGCTAATCATGGACATTAAAAAGGCCTGGGAAAATAAGACCGTCAGACTTTCTGTTATTGGCGCTCTGCTGGTAGTGATTGTTTATATTATTAGCCAGTCTATTTTTTCCACACCAGTTAAGAAAGAAAAGAAAACACAGAAAAAAGACATGCAGACCAATTTGTTGTTAGATGATTCGCAAATGAACAAATTGAGTAATGAAGAAAGCCAGAAAGTATATAAAGAAATGGTTAAGCAAAACCGACTTGACCAAAATGCGGCGAAAGAGGACCGCGAAAAAGCAGAAAAAGCCCAACAGGAAACTAAAGCCCAAGTTGCAAGTTTAACTTCTCAACTTCAGCAGCTGTCTCAGCAAATTAATGATATGCAGACAAATCGAAACGGCAATCGTAACTTGGATGCTGGTAGTTCGCGTAAAACGATTAATGAGCAGGCACCGGCAGCTCCTTATCAGCTTAATGCTAATGCGCCGATTAATGGCGTAAACCCTAATTACGCTTCTATCACACCTACGCGTAATAGCCCAATGAGAACAATCACACAAAGTTCCATTAAGACTAATGGTACCGATGGTGTCATTCAGGTTATGCCCGTGTCTGAAAACAGAATCAAGGAAGGCAGAGAGGTCATTGCAGGAGATAAAGCGCCAACTCGGACTGTACGAGGTGATGGTACTGCGCCAGTTGATAGCAAAGCGCGGCATGCTGCCCGAAAAGATGAAATGTTTCTTCCGGCAACATCTATTATCACTGGTGTTCTGATTACCGGGCTTGAAGCGCCTACAAGCCTTTCTTCCAAATCAGAACCAATGCCAGTAACGATGCGTATTAAAAAAGATGTCATCATGCCCAATAATTTCACCATGGATTTGCGTGACTGTAACCTTCTGGGTTCAGCTGTTGGTGATCTGGCGTCACAGCGTGCTTACATACGTGCCACTTCTATCTCTTGTGTTAATTCAAAAGGGAAAGCTTTTGACGTAAAACTGGAAGCATATGCTGTAAGTGAAAATGACGGAAAAAATGGGATCCGAGGCACGCTTATCAGCCGAAATGGTAACGCAATTGCAGGAGCTGCATTTGCCGGTGGACTTTCTTCACTTGCCGGTAGCTTAAGTCCCAGTAAGGTATCTTCACTTAACATCGACCCTAATTCACAGGCTCAGTATCAGTCCCCTAATTTTGGTGCACTTGGGGCATTAGCCGGGGCTGGTGCAGCTCAAGGTGGTCTTAATCGACTCGTCGATTACTACACCGCAATTGCAGAACAACAGTGGCCAATCGTAGAAATTAGCCCTGGCCGAGCTATTACATTTGTCGTTCAGACCGGAACTACAATTCCAACGAATCTGACCAGTCGCTGAGGTTTAAATGGATAGTTTAGAAAAAAAAGAATCGCCTGAATCAGCTGGACCTGAAATCACTAAAAAAATGGTGCGAGAAAGGACAACAAAAAAAATTACCTTCGAAATTGATATTGAAAAAATATTGAAGTATTTATTTTTCTTCGCCTTTGCCGTATTGGTCATTATTTATGGTTATAAAGGCTTTATGAATGTTTACGATTACTTCAATAAACAATCCCAGCCTTCGTACAAGATTGCAGTGCTTGACATGCCTGAATTACGTAAGGAATTTTTCAAGCATCACGGAGGCCGTACTGCTGACAATGATAGATCTCAATTCGAAGAATATTTCAGAACATTAATGAAGATCTACCGTGACCGTGGCTATTTAATTATTGATGCAACGCTTGCCGTTACTGTACCGGATAGTGTTGAAATCGTCACTTATATGGAACTTGAAGATAGCTCTGAAGCGGTACAATCAAGTTCTTATAATGCAAAGAAGTAGAGGGCACCCAATAGTGAAAAAGTTACTTTTCCCTTTAATGGCGGCTTTCGCCATTATGGCGAATACGGTCACTTATGCTTCAGAGCAGGTCCTAACTAATAGTGATGCTGCTGCGTTAATGGCAAAGGCAAAGGAAGGTGGCGTTTCACCCAGTCAGATCTCGGGTGTGTTATCAAAAATGAAAGGATATAAACCTAAGGATGCCATATACATTCCTTCTGGTGGGCTATACCTCTTTCAGGACGAACGTTCGCAGCTAATGGCAGTAACGACCGATGGCCGATACTCCCTTACTGGGGGAAGCCTTGTTGATGTAATTAAACGTAAACCTGTTCTGACTGTAGAAGAAATCAGGAATTCCTATTTTATTAGTCTTGATGAGGCCCCCTTCCCTCTGGAAACTGTAGCGTCCATTCCTCTGGGAAATTCAAAGCTTAAAAGACAAGCAGCCATTTTCATAACACTTGATTGTGACGGTTGCATGGAACTTGTTAAGAAATTCTATGCAGATCGGGACAAGTATCGGATAGATATTGTTTTAGTTCCCTCACCCGGTGAGCCAAAAGAAGAGCTTAGAAGGCTCTGGTGTAGTAAAGAAAAAGGAAAAATAAACAACCTCGATATTCTTCGTTGGCTAATGGGAAGCAAATCCGACATTGAAAAAAGATTGCTCTCTCAAAAAGAAGCAGAAGAATGTCCGGCGGAACCTTTGGTAGCGTCATTGATGCTCGCAGGAATTTATAAATTGCAGGGTGTACCTTCAGTTGTCAGACAGGATGGTTTGGCTGGTAATGGCATTCCAAAAGATTTCGACTACTGGTTGAACCAAAGCGTTGAACCTCTCTTAAAAAATCCATTTGAGACAAATTAAGGCTAGTTTATGAACATCAAAAGATTGGTACTCAGTGCTCTGGTTGTAGGTACATCCTCATATCTTACGGGGTGCTCCATCGGTAGTTCCGAATCCGAATGTCCAGGCATTGAAAAGGGCGTTATCTGTAAAGGTCCTCGCGAAGTTATGGAGTTAACTAATAATCGAGATGATCTGTCTGCACTGGCGGGGGAAGAGTCGGAATCGGGAAAGGAGAAATCGGCTGTCAATGACAGCCGTTATCCAACTGAAATTAGCCCTCCAGGGGAAGTCAAATATCCACAGTCTACTACCCTTAAAAATCAGCCTGTGGCTTATTCAAAAACCGAAATTAAGCCAGTTGGTCAGTTACCTGTCATGTACGATAAAACTTTAAAAATGGGTGCCCCTACTTCATCCATTGGACCACGGCCTATTTCTGGTGTACCGGTTAATTCAAACGTAAGGATGACTAGCAGTTATAGCACTGCCTCTTCAACTGGTAACCCTTTCGTTCATCCGGCTGCGGAAGTCGTTAAACAAACAAGCTATCCGGTTTCTGCTGGAAATGCCCCACGCTACGTTGCACCTAATTCTGATATCAGCCCTGGTAAGGATATGTACTCTCTTTACAATGGCCAGCCCGTTAACCCGACTCTCAACCCTGGGCAGATCCAGCAATACCGTTCGCAAGGTTATAAACAAGCTGTAGTGGCTCCTGAACCACTTGCTGTTCTGCAACAGGGGAAAGTAATGAGAATTACTTTTGCACCTTATACCGATGATAACGATGCGCTTAATCTTCCCGGCTACGTTTATGTCAACGTAAAACCGCAAACATGGATTGCTGGCAAGAATTCGACCTCAAACCCAGCTCGCATAGTTCCTTTAGAAGTACAGGATGCGGCCCGGGAAAATATGCAGCAGCAACAAAAAGCAACTAAAGCTGTCTCTTCGAACGGCATTGTTAGACAACTGTAAGGTCAAATATGGAAGCTATCAATAATTACAATAGCGGTTTAAATCGCCATCAATTAGGTGGGTTTATCCCTGTTTACGATCAATTAGCAGGGACTCACTATTTTTTGATTGATGGCAACAGATTAGGGTTTATGTTTATCTGTAATCCATCCCCTGGAGTTTTTGATAATCAGCAAGATGTTCTTGCTGAAATGTTCAAAATGGATTTCCCTACAGATACTGTCTGTCAAATATCTCTGACTGCATTGCCAGACCTGACTTTACAGCTTAGTGCTTGGTCAGCTGTGCGAGGTGGGCGTATGACTGGGAACGATAAGCTTAAAGCAGATCTGCTTAATGGTTATCAGTTGGACTACTACGACAGAAGTATGCATAAGCCTTTAAAACCTGATCATGATAACCTTATGTTGAGGGATTTTCAGGTATGGATCTCGCTATCGATTCCTTTACAGTCTGCCCTTCCTACCGAGCTGGAACATTCGCGTATCGATTCACTTTACTCTGAACTTGTAAGTAAGTTAATTACGATTGGATTGCATCCGTTTAAGGTCGATGCAGAAAACTGGCTCTATTGTATAGATAAGGTCGTAAACCCCGGAAAGAACTCCCGGTGGGCTGAAGGTTTCATAGACGTTAACACTATGAAAAGGCTTAATGAACAAGTTAACGTTCCCGGCCGTAAGTATACAGTCACAGAAAATCATTTCTCATCAGTCACACAAAGTGACGACGAATCTGAGCATCGTTACTTCAAACAACTTTCCGTTGTAAAGTTTCCTGAATACGTCAATTTCGGTTGTATGTATGAGTTAGTAGTTAACTGGATGCATGGACGTAAGACAATTTTCAGCCCATTTATGATCACTCAGACTGTTCAGTTTGCCGATCCGCTCAAGTTGTCAAAAGAAAACGTCCGCTACAAAGCAATCACTAATAAACAGGCAAGTATACCTTCAGTTGTCACATTCTGCCCTCGCCTGCGGGATATGGATAATGACTACATGGCCGTAACTCGCGAGCTTGAGGATGGCGCAAAGCTTTTAAGAGGGTATCTTACTTTCACTGTTATGGGTAGTAATGCCAATTCTGTGCAGACAGCAGCTAACGATCTCAAATCCTTTTACCTCGAAAGCCGGGTCAAAGTAGCAGATGATTCCTTTATCGTTTTCCCGTCATTTATGTCATGTCTGCCAATGTGCAATGACCCAAAGACAATTTTCGACCTTGACCGTTCCGAAGTAGTGAGCAACACCGGAGCGGCTCATATGACACCGATCTTTGGGCCCTGGAAAGGTAATACAGATAGACCAGTACTGAGTTTAGTTTCTCGTGAAGGTCAACTCATGGGACTTGATATTTTCAAGACTTCTGCAAGCTATAACATGGTTATTGGTGCAACGTCAGGTGCAGGGAAGTCATTCTGGACAGCATATCTAATCAATAACTATCTTGGAGCTGGACCGCGATCTAATAACCTCGTTCATTATCGCTCAACATTTAAGCATTTTTTAGAAAACGAATACCCAGATGATGATCCTGACGGTGCTCAAGTATTTGTTGTGGACGTGGGCCGTTCTTACCAGGGGATTGCGGAACAATATACAAACAGTCAATTTATTGATTTCGGTAAAACCCCTGACTTCACCCTAAATCCCTTTGCCTTCCTAACTGACATCACTGTTAACGACGATGTATTTAACGAAGCACCTGAATTTACCGGTGAATCAACTTCAAACGATGCAGAAAAAGACAAAGTTGCTCAGACCATAATGGTTTTGAATCAGCTAAAAATTATGGCTTCAGAGAAAGGCCTTATCGATGATTATCAACAATCAGTGATGCTTCAGCTTATTGCAGAAGAGTACCAAGAATCCAGAAAATCAGGTCGGACCGGTTCAATAACCGGCTTTGCTCTGCGTTGCAAGAAGCATGAAGACAAACGTATAAAGGATATTGGGGAGCAACTCGGAGCATGGTGCGAAGGTGGAATTTATGGGCACCGGTTTACCGATACGTTGCCTCCAATCAACTTCGACAGCAGATTTATTGTTTTGGAACTGGAGGAGCTAAAAGGCACCCCCCACCTTCAGACAGTTGTATTAATGTCTATCATTCAGGCTGCTCAGCATGCAATGTTCATCAAAAAAGATGGGCGTCGTCGCTTGTTCATCCTTGATGAAGCATGGGAGTACATTCGTCCTGATAATTCATCAGGTGCCGGAAATCAATCAAACCAATTCTTCTCTTCCTTCCTCGAAGCGGCATGGCGTAGGTTCAGGAAAACAAACTGCGCTGGCATCTGTATCACACAGTCGTTTGAAGATTATTTTACTTCTTCTGTTGGCCGGGCCCTGACTGCTAACTCGCCTTGGAAGATAATCATGAAACAAGAAAAAGAAAGCATTGAAGCAATGAAGGCTAATAAATATTTTTCTACTTCAGATGCAGAATATGAACGTATGAAAAATATTCGTACAGTCAAAAAGGTGTTTTCAGAGATGTTAGTCAGGTTCGAAAACTTCCAAGAGATCTGTCGGTTATACGTAGACCGGAAAATGGAGCTTTGTTTTACTACGGATAGTGCTGACAGGAGTAAATTATGGGAAATTCAAAGCCGCGAGAATTGTAGCTATGGCGAGGCAATAGAAATTCTCTATGCTCAAGAAGTAGCAGCGGGTTTGGCCGCGTAGAGTAAATATCTTCAAGCAAAAATAATTAAACCAGATGTCTCATAAGAATCTGGTTTTTTATTGTATGCCTTAAGTAAACAAATGAGGTTGTGACTTAATGAGTTCATCACTGTGCTGCAAATTTTGGTTTTATAATTAATGTGGTGTAAAAACAGTGACATAAATACAAATCGCAGTTAGGTTGTGTACGCATTAAGTAAACAAAATTTATAACTTCAATACTGACATTATAAGATGAAAATCACGTAAATTACATTTTTGTTTACCAAAGGTAATCAAAGTAGCGCGGCATTATTAGTGAAAACAGATCACTGGTGTCATTTTGCATACAAAACTTAATATCCTTTAATCATTCTTCTAAAAGTTTATTATTAACGGTTTGGTTTCTGAAAATTTATCCAATTTGCTCACCGAAGACTTTTAACTTATTTAACCCCCTTTATCGCCAAACTGTGATTTTCTAATGTTAGTCTACAGTTCTAGGGCCCTTGCTCCCATGATGCGAATCCTGCCACCTAATAAAGATTAACGCCTCATTCCTGTATGCCGGTCTTACGACGCCAGTGCACGGACTATTTTTGGTCATCACAAGGACAGGCGGGAGATTTAATCAGGGCGTGGTGTTGCTGAGCAGCAGCTGCGGCACTGTAAGCCGAAGGCGGAATTAACTCCTTTATCACCATCTGGGGACGTCATTATGGGTAGCCCTTTTAACTTGCTCAGGACCATTAAGCTAAAATTCCGGATAGCGATTGACGTAAGATTTAGGCTAAGCAGGTAAAGTGATCCCCGCTCCCGGGGTGACAACTTTATACAAAAGGCCGAGCGGAAGATTGTCCTTAGGGAATATTTCTTTAACACAGCACGGGCACTTACTCACGCTGCCGGATTTAACCCCCTTAATCGCCAAACTGGGGTTCTGTCCTCATGCTGGCCTTCAGTTCTGGGCGGGGTTGCTATCACTTGCTCCCTAATGCGAGATGTACCTGCTGATACAGATTAACGTCATATTCCTGCGTGCCGGTCTGCCGACACCAGTGCACGGGCTTTTTTCGGTCATCACATTACCGGGCAGGAGATTTTATCAGGACGTGGTGTGACTGAGCAGCAGCTGGGGCACTGTCATCCGCTTGCAGATTTAACCCCCTTAATCGCCAAACTGGCGTTCAGTCCTGATAGTGTCCTTCCGTCCTGGGCAGGGTTGCTAACACTGGCTCCCTTAATACGAAATGCGCCTGCTGATAAAGATTAAAGTCACATCACTGCATACCGGTTTGCCGACTCCGGTGCATGGCCTTTTCCGATAATCACAAGGACGGACGGGTGATTATATCTGTGCATAGTATGTCTGAGCAGCATCAGAAGGCACTGTCAGCCACTGGCAGATTTAACCCCCTTAATCGCCAAACTGGCGTTCAGTCCTGATAGTGTCCTTCCGTCCTGGGCAGGGTTGCTAACACTTGCTCCCTTAATACGAAATGCGCCTGCTGATAAAGATTAAAGTCACATCACTGCATACCGGTCTGCCGACTCCGGTGCATGGCCTTTTCCGATAATCACAAGGACGGACGGGTGATTATATCTGTGCATAGTATGTCTGAGCAGCATCAGAAGGCACTGTCA
>NZ_JBLKBZ010000029.1:23738-39747 GCF_047530935.1 Enterobacter sp. 03-F-07-AD-ECC
GCCGCTGGCAGATTTAACCCCCTTAATCGCCAAACTGGGATCAGTCCTGATAGTGTCCTTCCGTCCTGGAGAGGGTTGCTAACACTTGTTCCCATGATACGAAATGCGCCAGCTGATACAGATTAACGTCTCATTGCCCATGCCGGTCTGCCGACACCGGTGCATGGCCTTTTCCGATATTCGCAAGCACAGATGCTTGATTTTTTCAGGGTGTAATATACCTGAGCAGCATCTGAAGGCACTTTCAGTCGCTGTCAGATTTAACACCCTTAATCGCCAATCTGGGATTTTATGATGTTAACCTCCAGTTCAAGACCCTTGCTCCCATGATGCGAACCTTGCCACCTGATAAAGATTTACGCCTCATTCCTGTATGCAGGTCTTACGACTCTAGTGCACGGACAATTTTCGGTCATAACAAGACCTGGCGGAAGATTTAATCAGGCGTGGTGTGACTGAGCAGAAGCTGGGGCAATGTCAGCCGCTGGCAGAAAAAACCCTTATTCGCCATCTCAAACCGTCATTATGGGTAGTCCTTTTAACTTTCTCAGGACCATTAAGCTTAAACTCCGTTTAGAGAATGACGTAAGATTTAGGCTAAGCAGGTTAAGTGATCCCTCTCCCGGGTTGAACACTATATTCATCGTACGAGCGGAAGATTGTCCTTCGGGAAATATTTCTTAAACACCGCTCGGGATCTTATTGCCACTGGCGGATTTAACCCCCTTAATCGCCATACTGGGGTTCTGTCCTGATGCTGGCCTTCAGTTCTGGGCTTGGGTTGCTATCGCTTGCTCCCATAATGCGAAATGTGCCTCCTGATACAGATTAACGTCATATTTCTGCGTGCCGGTCTGCCGACACCAGTGCACGGGCTTTTTTCGGTCATCACATTTCCGGGCAGGAGATTCTATCAGGGCGTGGTGTGACTGAGCAGCAACTGGGGCACTGTCAGCAGCTTGCAGATTTAACACCCTTAATCGCCAAACTGGGATTCTGTTCTGATGTTGACCTTCCGTTCTGGGCGGGCTTTGGTTTACTAACACTTACTTCCATAATACGAAATGTGCTTGATGATGCAGATTAAATTCACATTACTGCATACCGGTCTGCCGACACCGGTGCATGGGCGATTTCCGACGATCTCAAGAACATATGGGAGATTATATCAGGGAGAGTAGTATGCCTGAGCAGCATCTGAAGGCACTGTCAGCCGCTGTGAGATTTAACCCCCTTAATCGCCAAACTGGGGTTCTGTCCTCATGCTGGCCTTCAGTTCCGGGCTGGGTTGCTATCACTTGCTCACATAATGCGAAATGTACCTGCTGATACAGATTAACGTCATATTCCTATATGCCGGTCTGCCGACATCAGTGCTTGGGCTATTTTCGGTCAAAACAAGACCTGGCGAGAGATTTAATCAAGCGTGGTGTGACTGAGCAGCAGCTGGGGGCACTGTCATCCGCTTGCAAATTTAACCCCCTTAATCGCCAAACTTGGGTTCAGTCCTGATGTTGGCATTCCGTTCTGGGCGGCGTTGCTATCACTTGCTCCCATTATGCGAAAAGTGCCTGCTGATACAGATTAACGTCATATTCATGCATGCCGGTCTGCCGACACCAGTGCACGGGTTTTTTTCGGTCATTACAATACCGGGCAGGGGATTAAATCAGGGCGTGGTGTGACTGAGCAGCAGCTGGGACACTGTCAGCCGCTGGCAGATTTAACCCCCTTAATCTCCACACTGGGGTTGCCTCCTTAAGTTGGGTTTCATTTCGGGGTGAGGTTGCTAACTCTGCTCCCATAATTCGTAGTGTGCCTCCTCAAGAGATTAACACCTCATATCTTTAGACTGGACTGACGACAACGGTTCACAGTTAGGAAACGTATATCAGCACACCGGTGAGATAGATTTTAGGGTCTAAGCAAGAAATAGGGTAGGCGTGAAGATTCATTAATGGAGCTCTTAACTTCAAAGCGTAGAGAAGGAGACAAGAATCGTGGTTTAAACAGGTTGTGCATTAGGTATGGACTAGAGAGTCTGAGCTCACATCTGCAAGTTAAGCTCACAAAAAATCATAAAAAAGTAAACAAACATTAGCTTAAGATTGAAACTAAGGATAGAATTGTACGCATAACAAGGAAATGGACGCATTATACGTAAAGTTTACATATATGCGTAAAAGTCGGTTTTCAGTGCAAAAAGGTCATAACCATGAATTTACTTGAAAAGATCGCCCTCGTTGGTCAGCGCATGAAAAGCGAGCAGATTTCTCTAAAGGAATCTCTGATGGCTTCATCAAGAGTATCTGTTTCTGATGATAGTGTTGATGGTGTTGATAGACTGATCTATAACCACTGTTTGAATAAAAAAAATCTCTCTGATTTTTTTGGGAAGTCACGAGTAACGTTCAATAAAATACTTTCGGACTTAGAAGAAAAAGAACTTGTTGGTGCACCTATTTATCAAAACAAAAATCATCTTTACACCCGCTGGGATGTTCAAAAAATAATGGATGCCCTGGGTTATCCCAAGTACCGCGATCATTACTTTAGCAGAGCTATTGTTACTCAGAATCATAAAGGCGGTACAGGGAAAAGCACTACATCTGTAGCTTTAGCAGTAGCAGCTGCTTTAGATCTACAACTCAATGCACGTGTATTAATGATCGAATGGGACCCACAAGGTTCGATTGGAAGCAGCATGATTCAAAGTGTCTCAGAAGATGATGTCTTCCTTACAGCAATTGATGCAATCCTTGGAATTTATGAAGAAAATTCTGAGTATAAAAAATATTTAGATTCAGGATTCTCTGAAGAAGAAATCATCACTAATATGCCTTTTTCAACGCATCTGCCAAACTTGGACGTAATAACGGCTTTTCCGACAGATGCTCGTTTTAAAGATAAATACTGGCAATGTTCTAGAGAAGAACGTACGTCTTTGTTACTACGTTTCAAGGAAGTTATCTTACCGGTACTGAAGCAGAACTATGATTTGATTATTATAGACACTCCACCTGAAGATTCACCTTTGATCTGGGCTGCTGACGAAGCGGCCGATGGGATTCTTGTCGCAGTGTCACCACGTGAATATGATTACGCCTCTACTACAGACTTCATGCTTACAATAAGTGAAAGGTTTAAACAATCACCAAGTAAGGGCGACAATTTAAAATGGTTCAAAGTTCTTGCTGTCAATGTAGATGACAAAAGTCCATATGAAAGAATAGTTTTGGATAAATTAATCAGAACTGTTCAGGACCTTTTGATGTCCGCTAACATAAAAAATTCTGAAGCATTTAAGGCAGCTGCTTCCAAAGGGCGTACAGTGCTTGATATCAAAAAATCAGAGGAACTTTGTTCCGCAAAGCAGCTTGATGTCGCAGAAGAATCTGTATTACAGGTATATCAGCAATTTATAAATGAAATAAAAAGTTTTTCAGCTAAGCAAGGAGTTAACGCATGAGCGATGAGCAACATATCGGGAATGATAAATCTCGATATTTAAACGCACCAAAGCGGACAGAAGTCGGTCACCGTTCAGGTCTTGCGGGTTTGAAAACAGCACCTCGCATAAAAAAGTTATTCACTCTTCATAAGGGCCGGAGACTTGAAGCGGAACATGTGATTGTTCCAGCCCAGAGAGTGGAGAAGGAGACCTTAGTCCATCCAGCGAACCCACGAAATCAAGAAGCCCTTACAGATTATTCTGTTAGAGATATTCTTAAGCAGATTGAAGAAAGAGGGGTCGATACCGAAGGGATCGCTGTAAAAAGAGATGGGGTTTATTTATTAATAGAAGGAAGTCGCAGACGTTTCTGCTGTATAAAGGCAGAAAAGGATCTCCCCCTGTGGGTTCTTCCGGATGAACTAACCGAAGATGATATAAATTCAATTATATCCGCAGCACAAACATCTCGAAAATTTTCATATAGAGAAGTTGGGTTTCAATTTATCAAAAAAATGGAAGAAAAAGGATTTTCTACTAATGAAGAACTCGCAGCATATCTTGGGATTAGTCATGTATCGGTAGCCAAAAGAATCCAGGCGGCCCGTATTGACGAAACATTGATCTCTTTATTCCCGGATTATGAAGGAATCCCGAACTCCTATTATAGTCGCTTGTCTCGTTTACAGAAATATGTGCAAAAAAATCTATTTCCTTTAGATGAAGTAATAGATAATGTTAAAGAGGAAACAAAAGATTTAGACATTGGAGATCTCCAGGTTGCTCAAAAAGTTGTAATGGAAAAAATCACACAATCTGTGGAAAGTGTTTGTGAAAAAACTTATTCCACAAAATGGGAAACAAGTGATCTTATTACTTTTGATAACAAAGATAAGTATGCAAGAATCAGTAAAAACAATACTGGTAGAAAAATTCGCTTTGAATTCAATAGGATAAATGCGGGTTTTATTAAGGAACTAGAGGAGTTCATAAAAGAAAAATTAAAAGTACCAGAATAAATATTGAACTGCATCTTTATGATGCAGTTCATATGATTTATATTTTTAATTTCTTGTTATATTAATATGGGGTGTGCGCAGGTTCTGACATATAAGGTCTTAGTTCTATATGAACAGAAGCGCCATTCCCATCATTTACTACGTTTAAAGGTGCTTTTCCCGGCAATGACATAGTTGCAACGTCAGGTCCAGAAACAGCAAAATTATTTTCTGCTGAAGGCATTACTGTAAAAATCTTTATAGCAACATTTTCATGTCTAAATAATGAAATCCCAAAAGTAGAACCAGCTTCGGTATTGCTCACGTCCACAACCACAGGGGTTTTTCCTAGATATTCATTAGTTAGTATGTTTTTTACTAATGCCCCTTCCGGGACAGTATAGATACGGTATGGATATGCTAAAGCCGTGTGACAAAAACATATTAAAATAACAATTAATGTTTGTTTCATAGATTATCCTCATTCAAAAATAAAAGATATAACTCTTGAAAATCGTGGTTAGTAATTAGGTCCGCTTTTCCGGGAAAATCGTAACTAACAGAAAATAAAAGCGAAAGCGAATCTTTTCCTTTTGCTTTGGGAGAGATTCTGCTAAAAGCACGGTTAATAAACATAAGTTGATCTTCATTGTTGAAGCAAAGTCCAAGCATTCCAACCGTAGGAACTACGAATGTGCTTACGCTGCCTGGGGGCAAAAGTTGCTTACTACGGGCATTGTAAGCACAACGACTACCACCTAGCGTTAGGCCTGAAAGCTCAATAAAACTTCTGGTTCCATTCTTGGCGACAAGCCAAACATCAGTTCCTGAACTTTCGACACGTAAAGTAACTTTTCCGTCAGTAAAGGCCTCACTTTTATTGTATAGAATAGGGTCAAAACCAACTGTCGGGAGTTCTTCGATTTTACTTTCTACTGACTGACAACCAGTCAGTAATGCAAACAATAAAAGTGTGATAACTTTAATCATCCCGCTTCCTTAGATTGTTTTTGGCGCTCGTTATAAAAGATAATGATTCACCGGGGTAGAGAATTGTTTCTTTCGTCCAATAACCATAACCACCGAGGATATTTTTTCTTTTCTCAATATAAACGGGTTCAGAAAATACTAAATGTTGATATTTAGGAAGAGATAAGATTTCATATTTTCCTTGTCCAACTAAGAGGTAATTCTTCTCTTTAGGATTGATGGTTACTGGATTACCAACACTTTGAGGTATGTTAAGTTTTTTTATATTTAGGTCAGAATAGTCAGGAACGGACACTTGATCATTAGACGTATTTCCGGGAAGAGTAAACCCTTTACCCTGATCCGGTCCAAAGATGGCAATTATATCTTTGTTGTTTCTTGTGATCGAAACGATAGCCTGAAGGGGCGTATTAGCAAGGTCATTTATAAACGATATAGTTAGACTTGATTTTGGCTCGACCCAAACAATGCTTTTTCCGGATGTGCCTTCGCTTAATGCAATTTTTTCATTTAGTAAGATTTTATTTTTGGCAATGATATTATACTCAAGTTTTGGTATCACAATAAAAAGTGATTCTTTATTTGAAACATTCATGATTTCTAAGAAATTGGTTTTGGTCATGCTGGTCTTTAGAACAGGCCTATATTTACCATTTATAAACCACCTTCCGTTTATAAGCTCCGCTTTAGCAGATATAAGTGAATCACTTTTCTGTGCGGCAGAAGAAAAAGCATCTTTTCTATGCTCTTTCTCTTGATGTGGTGCAGCTGCTGCGTGAAGATGCAAAAGTAATGTTGAAATTGAGATAATCTTCCAATTTATCTTCATCTTGTTACCTCAATGTTGTTTTCAATCGAATCGAGTTCTAAAGGATAGGTTTTAAGTGAATAAAACTTGTTTGTTGTTTGTATTAGCTGATGACACAATAAAACTGGATTGTTCTTCATGATTATTTCTACTAATGTAAGTGCTGGTGAGTCAGTTTGCGGTATACCCGGAGCAACTATTACCTGGTCTTCTAATTTTGACATATAGAGTGATCCAGTATTTATATGCAAACAATTACCGATCAGTACTGGAAGATTGTTTTGAGTACGACCATGGGCTTTTCGAATGCTGTTTACAGGATTCCTACCTAGGACCATAAGGTTGACGTCATTTATCATCATTGGTATTACGGCATGGTCCATACCGAATAGAAACTGGCTCTGAAAAATATTCACATTGGCATAGTTGAATGCTTGAAGCGCATTATAAGTATCAGTGAATGATGTGCGGATAGGGGCGTAATCAGAAGGGCAAACCCCAATTTTTATATCGCCTTTTAGTAAAATCTGCATCATCGTACCAAGCTGGGTATTAAGAAGTTTTTTTACCTCTTCCTCTAAATAGTAACGATTCACAGCTTTATGCCACTTTCCGCCCATTACACACCATCTCTCATTGAGGTATGTGCTGGGGTAAAATGTTCTCCGGTCTTTGTTTAATGGTAACAATTTTTTTAACATTTCTTCTCCGGCTCCGGCAGCTGAGAAATGCCTCACAAAACGTCCATCGAAAAAGCCACTGTTTATCGCCTTCATCAATTCTATGGGTTCCGGCCCATAGTCAAACAAATTTCCAGTAGAGAAAATTACTATCTCTTCTTCTGGCTTTGTAACTGATTGGATCAAGTTGCACAGCGCAGAGTAATGTCCATGAGGATCTGCCAGAAAGAAAATCCTTCCGGAGAAGTTTGTAAGGTCTATAGTTTGGACGTGCTCAGCTGCCATAAATTCCTCTACGTATGTTTACATCGATGATACGGTATTTCGAACTATGATTTTTTTACAAAAAGGCGTCATTTTGGATTCTAAGCCTAAGGACCTTTGTTACTTACAGGTAAAGGCCCCAGTCCTGGCTCTCAAACAGTTCATACTTAGGATGCAAAGTAACTTTCTGATTATAATTGGCTCCTTTATAAACATGGTTAATACATGAATACAGGAAATTTAACGGTAAGGTGTTTAAAATGGAAGGATGCTGAAATAACATAGACTTACGTATTTTTTTAATAGTGTTAATGTTGATAATAGGTCACCATTAATGTATAAAGTTAATATCTAATATGGTCCTATTAATAAAAGAGAGTTTTTATGGCTGAACTATTAAAATCTGAAAGTCCTGTTTCACCATCAGTGCAGGATATCACTGAAGCTTTAAAAATCGTTGTCGATGATGGAAGTAAAGCTGCAAAACTGGTTTGTCTTAATGAAAGAAACGAATTAGTTCCCTTGCTTACACAAAATAGTTTTGTTCCAGATTTCCGTGTTCGCCATGAGGGTCTCAATCCTTTTAACTATCTTATTGATGGGCTGGAAAGGTTTTCGCATCACAGCGAATCTAGTAACTCACTGGAATCGACTGATGTATCTCACCAATACGATGAAATTAGCCGGTTAAATGTTCACCATGCACTTCATGCTTCTGGTTTAGTTCCTCAGGATGTTCACCTCTTTGTTACTTTACCACTTAGCCAGTTCTATACTGCTTTAGGGGAAACGAATATTGAAAATATTCAGAGAAAAAAAGATAATCTGATGAAACCAGTAGAGCGTTATCTTGACGGTAAACGCTATTCTTTTAACGTTTTGTCTGTGACTGTTTTCCCTGAATCTTTACCAGCTGTGACCCGGGCAGATGAAATTGAGGATATTGCTTCATTTGAATCAAGTTTGGTAATTGATCTTGGTGGTACTACTCTTGATGTTGCAAGTATTACTGGGCAATTAGAACAGATTTCGAAAGTAAAAGGTTTTGACCGTATTGGTTGTTCTATTGTTTACGATGAGATCAGCAGGTATCTTGAATCTGAGAAACTGAATACGAGTAATGCTTACATTCATCATCTTGTTGATAATCGTCATGATAAATCAGCTTTGAAGGTTGCAGAGGACAAGCGTGACGGTGTTTTTGATGCGGTAAACTCTGCGGTACAGAAGTTGCAAAGTAAAGTAATCAGAGCGGTTACACAAGTCGAAGAGAGGCCTCATAATGTTTTCCTTGTTGGGGGAGGTTCATATCTCATCGAAACAGCTATTCGTAAACATTTTGAAACGGCTAAAGTTATCATGGTAGACAATCCGCAGTTCGCATTATCTTTGGCAATTGCTGATACTATTTATTCAGAATAATGAGCTAGAACATGGCTAAATACCCTATCTCAAATAAGGCAGATAACGACCGGATTCAGATCCGGTCTTTCTGGATATCCGAAAGAAAAGCACCCTATGTTTATAGTTTCTTGAAAAAAACAGAACTTTGTCATAGGGGTGACCAACTGGATTTAATTAGGTCGGCTATTAGTACCGGGTTGGTATTAAATAATTTATTTCCTGACTTGGCAAATTTTATAAATGGTTTAAACGAAAGATTAACACTTGCAGATCTTAATAGGTTTCTGAATGATGGAAATACTATAGATACTGAACCTAAGCCTCCTATTAATGTATTGCTAGAGAATGTCTTAGATCAAAAGTTTATGGAGTATTTAACACCTCTACAATTAGATAATTCAAAGCAGGATTCTGTTTCTGTAAAAGAAACCTTCCTTGTACAAAAGGAACATGCCTGCTTTGGTGTGAAGATTGAAAATGAGGGAAGCGATACCTCTATACCATCTGAAAGCCCACTTTCTTCAGGTGCATGGCTTTGTTGAATAAATCGAACTTTTGCTGAGTTGAAGGATCAGATCACGCATCTTCCCGACAACGCAGACCGTTCCGTGGCAAAGCAAAAGTTCAAAATCACCAACTGGCCCACCTACAATAAAGCCCTCATCAACCGTGGCTCCATAACTTTCTGGCTGGATGATGAAGCTATTCAGGCCTGGTATGAGTCAGCAACACCTTCTTCACGAGGCAGACCTCAGCGCTATTCTGACCTTGCCATCACGACTGTGCTGGTCATTAAACGCGTATTCAGGCTGACCCTGCGCGCTGCGCAGGGCTTTATTGATTCCATTTTTTCTCTGATGAACGTTCCGCTACGCTGCCCGGATTACAGCTGTGTCAGCAGGCGGGCAAAGTCGGTTAATGTCAGTTTCAAAACGTCCACCCGGGGTGAAATCGCACACCTGGTAATTGATTCCACCGGGCTGAAGGTCTTCGGTGAAGGCGAGTGGAAAGTCAAAAAGCATGGCCAGGAACGCCGCCGTATCTGGCGTAAGCTGCATCTCGCCGTTGACAGTAAAACACATGAAATCATCTGCGCTGACCTGTCGCTGAACAATGTTACGGACTCAGAGGCCTTCCCCGGGTTAATCCGGCAAACCCACCGGAAAATCAGGTCAGCCGCCGCCGATGGCGCTTACGATACCCGGCTATGTCACGATGAACTGCGGCGTAAGAAAATCAGCGCGCTTATCCCTCCCCGAAAAGGTGCGGGTTACTGGCCCGGTGAATATGCAGACCGTAACCGTGCAGTGGCTAATCAGCGAATGACCGGGAGTAATGCGCGGTGGAAATGGACAACAGATTACAACCGTCGCTCGATAGCGGAAACGGCGATGTACCGGGTAAAACAGCTGTTCGGGGGTTCACTGACGCTGCGTGACTACGATGGTCAGGTTGCGGAGGCTATGGCCCTGGTACGAGCGCTGAACAAAATGACGAAAGCAGGTATGCCTGAAAGCGTGCGTATTGCCTGAAAACACAACCCGCTACGGGGGAGACTTACCCGAAATCTGATTTATTCAACAAAGCCCAGGTGCATCCAAAATTTCAAAAGAAAAGTCCATTTCCTCTGTGGTGCCAGTGCTAGAAAAAGTATCGGATGAAAATCAAACCGCCTCCATAAGCATAAAATCTAAAGCTAAGGCAAACAAGCGACTAGCGACTTTGGCAAGATAGGTGAGAGACAGTACAATCGACTTCTGAGTTCAACTTGTCTTACCAGGAAAGCCAGCATACTTGCTGGCCTTTTTTTTGTTATAATAAACTCAGGCTTCAGCTGAATCTGTAAAATTACTGTTAATGAAACGGTATTTTAGGTTAATTTGGATGCTGTTACAGGAAGTGCGGATTTTTCCTAAATTTGTAAAAAACCTAAGAATTATCTTAATAAATCTGGTACTTAATTATTATTTTACGTAAAAAGTCTTTGTGGTTTAATGGTTATGTAAGGATTTTTTGATACCCTTATACCCGATGGACCTAAGGTCACTGACAACGATGTTCATGTAGAATCTTCGTTTCTGTAATCCCTTTTGTCCTTGTCCCAAATGATTGATTATTATAATAAAGGCTGATCGAATGCTATCTCGCAACTCACTAATACATGGTTTACGCCGAGACCAGTTAATCGGAGTTCTGACTATTTCAGAGTTTCCGGTAGTTATGGTAGAAAGCCACTTCATTCAGTCTGAGGTTATGGGAATAAAACCCGTAATTTTTAATATTGATGAGCTTCTTGTTTCTATATCCCCAATTTCCTCTCTTAAGTTCGATTGGGAGTGGGCCCCAGTTGATACAATACTCATTGAAGTTATCATTCCACCTGTAGAGTCAGACCTTGTAAGTGCAGAAAATGACTTCCTCCGTGATTCTGGTATTGGCCATATCCAGTGCGAGCCTGGCGGAGCATCAATACGACGTACAGTTACCTTCGTTGGTGGAATAACCGCTGATAACTTACTGTATCAGTTGAGGCTTATGTGCGTAAGCGCGTTAAAACTTTTAGGAGAGGAACTGGGGGATGAAGTCTAAGATTAGATATGTTTTATCTGGTTTTGTTGTGTTATGTGCATTTGCTGGAGTTTATAAAATCCTAAACAATGTTCCGGTTAAACCTGACCTTTTGGACTTCACTGGAAACACATTTAAAAAGACATCACTCTTCCTGCCATGTGATAAAAGCTCGCCTTCTTTAAACATTAAAATTGCTGATAACGAGAAAATCGTGATCAACGGCATCGCTTCAAAAGTAACTTTTGTTGAAAAGGCTGACCCCGTCAAAAGCCCTGGTTTTTGTGATGATCTTGATCTAAACAATTCTCGCCTTGTACATACGGCATCTTACAGCCTGGTGATTTCTGAAACCAAAACAGGATTTACACTATCAAATTTCAAGCATCTTGCCGATGATGAATCATTAGGCGGTATGTGGTTTTATCAAAAGTGACTTTTTATATGGCAACTTCAGACTTCGCTCTTAAAAACCATAATGTTAAAGCATTTGGTCAGGATGCAGCCCTTGTCATTGAGATGAACAATGAAGATGTTAGCTCATCAAAACCTTCACCTTTTTCAAATGAGATTGATAATTATTATCTTACATTGCACGTCGCTCCAAGGAACGCAAAAAAAGATTATGACTGGGGCTCAAACCGTTCTGTACTTCTAAAATTGTCGACGAATGAAGTTATGCAGATGGCATCTGTATTTCTTAGAATCATGCATACTTTAAAGATTGATAAGAGGAAAACCTCACATCATGGCCACGTCGTATACAAAAATATAAGCGTTACCCCAAACGAGAGGGGCGGTTTGTTGTTATCCGCAGGGATAGTTCCAGTCGATAAAGATGGCTTAAAACCCTTCATGCACATGGTCCCCGTCTCACAAATGGATTGCGTTAAAATTGGCCTCTACATACTTGGATATCTTGCTCAAAAAACGCCCTGGGTAAGCTCCGAGTCTATAATTACCGCGCTTCGCTTATCTGAAGCCAAGAATTCAAAATAGCGCATTAACATACGGAATATACGGAAAAATACAGGTTTTTTTAAATGTTATACGAACGGATATTTCTGTTTTTCATCGTAAAGTGAGTTTAATTTTGCTCAGAAAAACAGGTATTCGTCATGAGAAAATCAGGTTTAGGTTTAGCCCTGTTGTTTTCTTTAATTGCTCCGATTAAAGCGGTCTATGCTGAAGCGATTATGATTTCAGGAAAGCTACAGGCTGATTTGCCAGCCGTATCCTTTGACCCGGGGCCGGGCGACTTTGTTGCATACGTTAATTCTAACACTATCACTGCCTCAGGTGCAGGCACAGCCTGTAATGTAACGGTTGATGATCGAGCGACTTCCTCTGTTGATAACCTCGTTTGTTTTTTTGAGTGGTTACCCAATACCTTGGGATTAACTTCTAACGGCTTCACTCTTTCAGGCGTTCCCAACACCACCGGTGATTTAAAACTACCTTACAAGATTTCTTACTTCTCTGGTTCTGAACGGAAAAAAGTTGAAATAGTAAAAGGTGAATATTCAATCAAAAGTGTGGCACCGGTAAAACCAACTATCACCGGTCTTAAATCATCCCTGAACGGATTAGTCTATGACGGCTTTTCTTTCAAATCGTATTTAAAGGATGAAGCGATCAAAGATATCGCTGTTTCTGTTGAACCCCGCAATTATATTCAATACATCTCAATAGGTTCAGGCTCCGCCTGTGAAGTACCTATTGGCGGAACTTCCTGTACCATTGAAGTTGGAAGCATTAAGGCCAGTGATACAGATGAACTTTTGGGTTCACGTGATATCACAATTACAGCAAACTCTAAGAATAATTATTTCGCACCTCCTGAATCCAAAAAGCTTGTTGTTAACTGGGATTATCGGCCTCCTGTAGTAGACCATACACTTTGGAATTTTACCGATGAGGCTAAAACAATCAAAGTAGGTGGCCAGGACATCTATACCGGAGCCAAAACCGTTGCTGTGGCCGTTAAGGTACCCCAGCAAGAAACAGAAGGTGAATGGTGGCTCCCAACAGCTATGTCGCTCACTATGACTCCGGATGGCGTGTTTAAGCCGACGACTAAAGTGACTTTAGATGATGGCACTGAGATTGATTTCAAACAGTCCTGGGCAACCCCTTTACGTAGAACTTTACAGCCGGTAAGTGGACCTCAAAAAGTCGGTGATGAGTACCTCTATATCTTTGACTTAACGGATCTTATAAACGGGTCCTACGCAGCGACTTTTACAGTAGAAAATACGAGCAAAAACTCTTCTACGTACACTGAGCCTGAAAGCAAACTGATGCTGTCTGATAACCCAACGCTTATGGTTCTCAAAGATGGGCAGGTATTAACTAAACGAGCACCCGTATACTTCCTGAACGAGATTATCGTTGCAGCTTTCCAGGGGCAGGCTGGGGTTGCTGACATAAAATCAGTAACAATAGACAACAAAGTAGTTTCGTTAACACCTACAAATTATAAAGGTATTTACTACCTGCCGGTTGGAGACGATTTAGCAGTTAATTCGGATCACGAGATTACTGTGGTGGCTGAAAACCTTTATGGAAAAAACGTAAATTTCAGTACCGTGTTCACTTATCAACCTACTGGATTCACTCTTAAGAATCTGGAAAAAAACGTAACTCTTTACTCGCGCGTACGTCAGTATACGGACCTGCTTAGTCAAACAGCTGGTGATAAATGCACTCTGTTTACCACAGAGGAAAATGCGAATGCTTACCTCGCCTGGTATGGGGAAAAATCAGATGTTACAGCATGCTACCCTCAGTGGAACAATGTCCCTGATGGGTTGGAGTTCTATTTTAAAGGACGTACCCCGGGTCTAACTGGATTCTTTAATAAAACAGGTGAGAATCTGCTCGACTATCAAGTCTATATGATTAACGGGAAGGGCTCTAAAGCGGTTTCCGCAAGGAATCGCCGTACTCTGACCACACAATTACCATACAACCCGATCATCTCTTACAAAAAGAATAAAGTCATAGCAGGCATCAATCCGAACACTGCTCTGGCTTATACGACCGGGGGGGAGGCCGCTCGAATATTAGCGAAGGTGGTACCAGCTGACGTTACGATGATCGTCTCTCAAAACGGCTCTGAGGCTGTCAAAACGTCATTTAAAAATCGTTCCTCAAACAACGATGCAACGACCTTTGTACAAAGGGTCAAGGTTGCTGCTGCACCATTGTGGACAAAGAACGTCTTTGACATAGCTGTAGAATACTCAAAGGATCCAGAATTAAGAACTACAGACACCCTCAACGTATATACGGTGCCTGATTTCAATATTCGAGCATCGATGGAAGTGGATGACAAAAAAACAGCCACATCTCTTGAAGTGCCCTTAAAGGTAACAGTGGGGCGTTATAACAACTCCACACGTAAAAGTGCATTTGACCGTAAAACAATGGGAGAATGGGACGTCACGATATACTCTCAAAAAAGTGTATACGGCAAAGATCCAGAAACAGGCCGTTATAAAACTACATACGAAAGAACTGCGCTGACTGAAGCATTGCCGGTCAATGATGCGGGCATTGTCGAAACCAAGATTAAAATTGAAAATATGGATCTGGGTAATATGCGTCTGGTTGGTGTGGCTAAGGTCAGATCGCCATTCTCTGATTTTGAAATGAAACGTGAGACCAGTGCTGTAGGCATTCGAATCTATAAAGGTGAGGAACTGGAGGGTAACCTGTCGAAAAGCCTTATTATCGGAAGGATCCCACTTAGTACTCTGGTAAGCTTCAAATCTGCCAGTACGGCTAACTCTGATGCACTCGCCCCCACCGAATGGCAGCAGTCCTCTGATAATGGTCAAACCTGGACCATGCTTTCCGACATGACCGGAAAGAGAAGTGTAAGTATCAAAAAGACAGAAGTAGGAAAGTGGCTTTATAGGGCAAAAATGACTAATAAATTCACATCCAAGATTTCCTACACAGATGCCTTAACGGTAGTTACCTACAAGCAGCCTAAGCTCAGTATAGATGTTACAGACATTCTTCAGGGCTCAGATATACCTGTAACCCTGCTTGATAACGATGAACCTATACCAGCAGGCACCGCTGAGGTTCTCTGGTCAGAGGATAAAGTCAACTGGGTGCAGGGAGATACAACTTACACTGTGGCTTCAGCTGATACCCTACCGTCTACGATTTATGCCCGGATGCGTTACCTTGATTCCGATGAACTGGCAGAGGAGTCTTCATGGAAGGAAACGTCTGCTCGGTTGGCAGCCGCAAAACCCAAGCGCCTTTCTGTCTCGGTAACGGGGGTTTCAAAGGTAGAGGTTGGTCAAAAAGTTACTTTGGAAGGTAAGTTCACGAACCCTAACAGTAAGTACCAGAATGGTAATAACGTAGTTGAAGAATGGAAAACACCGGATGGCCAGACATTTAAGGGCTCTTCACTGTCTGTTACCCTTACTGAGCAAATGTTGGATAAACAGGGATATGCTGCTTTTGAATACAGTGCATGGTTAGCGGACAATAAGGAGAATACGGTTTCTACCCGTAGAGTTTCTGTCAAATCGTGGGTTTATAAATTTCCCGAGATGAAAATAAGCTCCAAACTTAAATACGACATGGCACCGACCACCCTACGCGTTGCGTTGAGCGGTATTAAGGATGGAGACTATCCTGGTGTTACTTATTCCCGTGAATGGATCTACGACAAAGAGAATCTGGTAATCACTAAAGATGAAGGTGACACCAAAGAATTTACTAGACTGGCCCCCTGAATCTCCAGACAGTTGGTATCACTTAAGTTAGTGATAGTCTTAATACTAGTTTTTAGACTAGTCGTTGGAGTCCGAATGATTGA